>NZ_SMKB01000050.1:0-37766 GCF_004348575.1 Actinomadura sp. 7K534 | reverse complement strand
GCCGGTGCCCCTCACCGCCCCCGCTACCGGACAAGGTCTGGATCAACCCGCCACCCCAACCCCAGACCGACAACAAGCCACAAACCACCCACGTGGCCTGACGTCTCATCCGGTTTGACAGGTTCCGTCCCGATCAGCAGCGTCGCAGACAACCGCGACCAAAGCCGTAATGCCCTCCGCCGCTTGTTTCACCTGCACGACGAGTTCCAACTGCTCCGGCTCCCTTATACCGCGACCGAACGCCGAACCCAGAGGGCCCGTCCTACAACCGCGTCACATCGCTTGATGCACCTCCATATGGAGCGCACCAAGGCCGAGCCTGCGATGTGGACGGTATAGCGCTGGCCTGTGTCAGCCGTCGTCTTGCCAGGCGTCGCCAGAAATGTCGCCGCCCACGCTCGCCTCGCGAGTCGGTACAACTGTGGTTCATGACCACCGCAACAGAGATCAGGCGGTTGCTGGCCCCTCTCGCCTCACCCTCTGCCTTCCACCTGCGTATCTCGGTCGGCCACGACCCCCGTATCTCCCCTGCACACCTGCTGCACGCCGTGGTGTCCGCTCCGGACATGCCGCGCGGCAACTACCCGACGCGATCTTGGCCGCCCACGGTGGAGCAACTGGACGGAAGTCTGCGGCTGCTCACATTCTCCGACGACCAGATCCTGGCGCTGCTGACGGCGGCCTGCACCGAGGACCTGGCCTATGAGGACCAGGTCGGGCCATGGGCACCTGACGGAACCTCAGTCGGGCCGTGGACACCGGACATCGTTCGTCCGATCCTGCAGCAGGTCGCGCACCTGCTCGGGCCACAGAACCGCTGGTGGTCCAACTGCGTCTTTCCCAACTGGTGCTTCGACACCGGCGACTTCTATGACGGCGTTGAACGGTGGCCCGTCACCGACCACACCTTCGATCGCGCACTGATCGGGATCGGCGACCAGGCCACCGTCACCTTCCTGGCCTTCGCTGAGGACTAGCTCGCGGTACACGCTCTGGTGGCTCTTACCGATCCGTGCGGCGATCGACTTGACCGGCTCGCGGGCCGCCAGGCCATCGGCGATCTCGGGCGGTCGTCCTGGCTGAAGTACCGACTGCTGATCGGCTTTTCGATCATCGACACGCTGCCAGCGTCGATGAACCAGTTCGCCCCACAGCTCAACGAGACGCCGACCTTGAGCGACGCCTTCGAACCGGACAGCCCCTGCCGGATCAGCTCAAAGTAGCGCCGCTTGGCCTCCGGCGCAGCCTTGTTCCACGCCCATCTGGGCATCGCGATCTCCCCTGCTCAGGATTCGCGACGTTCGCTAGAGACTGCCGCGTCTACCCGGTCCTGTTCGTGGACGCGGTCAACGTCAAGATTCGGGACGGGCAGGTCGCCAACCGGCCGATCTACGTGGTGATGGCGGTGACCGCGGAGGGCCACCGCGACATCCTGGGCATCTGGGCCGGCGACGGCGGTGAGGGCGCCAAGTACTGGCTGCACGTGTTCACCGAGTTGAAGAACCGCGGCGTCCAAGACGTGCTGATGCTGGTCTGCGACGGTCTCAAGGGCCTGCCCGAGGCGGTGGAGACCGTCTGGCCTCGCACGATTGTCCAGACAGAGAGCGACTGACGCTGCAGCATCGCCGCCGCCGATTATGGACCTTCTCGCCGTAGAGCACTTCCCAGAAGGTAGGAGAGCCGCAGGGGAGCCAATTGGGGAGCCACCGTAGGTGGACTCCCCCGGGACCCACCGCGACTCTCCCAGGGAGTTTCTGCAGGTGGGAGGCTCCCCGATCGACTTCCATCGACCTTGATCGACTGTTCTGCGGTGCCACTCGATCAAGAAGTCCTTGCTGTCCGCACAGGTGAACATCCACAGACCCTTGCTGAGGCAGCCGTGGCAAGCGGTGCCCGGGACGAGGAATGCGACGACCAAGCACCTCCCTCCACAGCAAGGCCGACGCCACCGCAGTGAACATGCACCGCAGCACATCCGGCGCGGCCGGGTCGCCGGCCTGGACGGGACAGCGACCGGCTCTTCGCCGAAGCCCGCCCGGCCAAGCACAACTCGGCCCTCCGTGCTGCCACGGTGCTGACCGCCATCTTCCAGCCCGCCTCCCGCAACTCATCCCCGGTCTTGCGGTGCCCCGTATGGCCGCCCGATGCGGTGAACGGCCAACGACGTGACCCGGCGATAGCGTCGCCAGCGGGTTTGGAGATCAGATCACCACTCCGCCGTCCACAGGCAGCACCTGGCCGGTTACGAAGGAGGCGGCGTCGGAGGCGAGGAACACGAAGGCGCCCGCGACCTCCTCGGGCTCGGGCCAGCGGCCCATGGGGATTCGGGCGAGCATGGTGGCGGCGAACTTCTCGTTGGTCCGGATGGTCTCGGTCATCGGGGTGGCGGCCAGCGGCGCGAGCGCGTTGACAGTGATCTTCTTCCTGGCCAGTTCGCGGGCCAGCGACTTGGTCATGCCGACGATGCCGGCTTTGGCTGCGGAGTAGTTGACCTGGCCGAGCGTGCCGGTCAGCCCGGCTGATGACGTCACGTTGACGATCCGGCCGGTGCCGTCAGTCGGCAGGTACGGCAGCGCGGCCTGGGAGCAGCGGAAGGCGCCCATGAGGTGGACGTCGAGGATCCGCTGCATGGACTCCTCGGTCGTGTCGGCGAACATCGCGGGTGCGGTGGCGCCCGCGATGTTCACGAGGATGTGGAGCGTGCCGCCGGTCAGCGTTGCCGCACGCGCGGCCGCTGCTTCGGCCGCCGCCCGGTCCTGCACGTCCAGGGCAGCGCTGTCGGCCCGGCCACCGGCCGCCGTGATCCGCTCGGCGACGGCGGCGGCCGCATCCGCGTCGAGGTCGGTGACGAACACCGCCGCCCCGGCGCCGGCGAGGGCGTGAGCGACCGCGGCACCGATGCCCCCGGCAGCCCCGGTGACCAGTGCGGAACGTCCTGTGAGGTCGAACAGCCGACTCGTGTTCATCAACAACTCCTCGCATTTCCTTCAGTGCATCCGCGAACCCGTTTCCTCACCCGGGAACGCATTAGTTCTGTCTGAGCCGTGGGGCTACCTCCTCCCCATCGGGCTCGGTTTCGTAGTCGGCGAGATCCGGCGATCGCGTCATCTGCCAGTAGTCGATGAAGCGCCATGGTGAGTTGGTCACGACGCGGCCCTTGTTGTTGCGGTAGTAGTTGCGCACTCCGGGATGGGTCCAGACCATCCCGGCGTGCGCGTCGTCCAGCTTGGCGTTGTACTCGTCCGAGACCTCGCGCCTCACCTCGGCGACGGCCAGCCCGCGGGAGCGCATCTGCCGCAGGAGGGAGACGATGTAGTTCACCTGGCATTCGGCGATGAAGATGTAGCTCCCGCCCGCCCCCGAACTGGTGCCCGGACCGTAGAGGAAGAAGAGGTTCGGGAAGTCCGGGGTCGTGATCCCGAGGTAGGCCCAGCCGTCGTCGTCACCCCACAGCTCCCGCAGGGTCTGCCCGGAACGGCCACGGATCTCGACCGTCTGGACGAGCTTCAGCGCCTCGAAGCCGGTCGCCAGGACCACCACGTCGGCCGGGTGCTCGCCGCCCGAGGCGGACTGGACCCCGGACGGGGTCAGCGCCGCCGCGTGCGTAGCCTCCAGCGACACATTGTCCCGGCGGATCGCGGCGTACCAGCCGTTGTCCAGCAGCATCCGCTTGCCGAACGGGGGGTAGTTCGGCAGCGCTTTCGCCTGCAGGTCCGGCCGGCCGGCCAGCTGCTCGCGCAGGTAGTTGGTGAAGTGCTCGCGATGGCGGTCGTTGACCGCGTTCAGCGACCGCTCCGGGTGCGGCCACTCGGGATCGATCTTCAGCGACGCATGCGCCTTGTCGTTGAAGATCCATCCGAGGCGCCACCGGTACCAGGCCCGATAGTAGGGCACGTGCGTCATGAGGAAATGGACCGTCGGCCGCACCTGCCCGAAGTAGTCGGTGCTCGGCGCTATCCAGTGCGGCGACCGCTGGAACACCGTCAGGTGGCGCGCGCGCGGCGCGATCGCCGGCACGATCTGCATCGCGCTCGCACCGGTTCCGATCACCGCCACGCGCTTGTCGGTGACGTCGAGATCGGCGGGCCACTGCGACGAATGGAACACCGGGCCGCGGAAATCCGCGAGCCCCGGCAGTTCGGGGATTGCCGGGACGTTCAGCTGCCCAACCGCGCTGATGACGGCGTCGAACCGCCGGGTGCGCGAGACATCGTCGCGCACGGTCGTCACCGACCACCCCTGCGCTGCGGCATCGTAGACGGCGGAAGAGACTGTCGTCCGCAACTCGATGCATGCCGACAGTCCGTAGTGCCGGACCATGGCGCGCAGGTAGTCGAGCACATCGTCGCGCCGGCCGAAGTGGGTTTTCCAGTCCCAGGGGAAGAACGAGTACGAATAGATGTAGCTGGGCGTGTCGACGCCGGCGCCCGGGTACCCGTTGTAATACCAGGTGCCGCCGATTTCGTCGCCTCGTTCGAACACCGTGCAGGAGATGCCCGCCTCCCGCAGGCGGACCGCAGCCAGGAGCCCCGAGACGCCCGCACCGATCACGGCGACGGAGAAGCCGGCCTCCTGAAGAGGCGGCTCGGCGGCGGCCGGCGGAGTGAGCTCGTCAACGAGCAGCAAACCGTACTCCGGTGGGACCGGTTCACCGACACTGAGATGCATCATGCGCGACATCAGGTCGCGGTCGGGCATCGGCAACGCCGGCGGCGCGCCGTCACGCCAGCGCAGGACGGCGTCTACCGCGGCCTCGCGCACGGTGGCCTGGTCGTGCTCGGAGAGACCTCCGGTCGGATTGTCGTCCAGTCCCCGCGGCCGGGTCGGCCGGTAGGGCGGTTCGAGCCATCGCCGGTCGCCGGTGAGCTGTACCAGCACCATGAGCAGGGTCGGGATGTTCGCGTCGGCCATAGCGGCGCGCAACCGGGTCTCATCCGGCTGGAGCTTCGCCTCGGACATTCGCAGCACCACAGCATTCCTTGGTTCGAGCACGGTGGGATCGGTCATCGGTCGGTCTGGTGGAGCCAGGGGCCGCTCGCTCCCTGCGGCTTGACACGAGCCGCTCGACGCCGAGCCGGTCCGCGCAGTCCCGGTCGGTGCGGGATACCTCGCCGGGTGCGCCGGCGAGCGGGCACTCATCGAAACGTCCGGCCGGAGGACTGACCGGCCCTCGGAGAGGGCCAAGATCAGCTGCGGTCGACACCGACGAATTCCATGGCCGCATGGACGGGGACCCGGGCGCCGGCTTGGAGATCGGGCACCGGCCGCACCGGTGAGGCGAGGAACTCGGCGGTCCGTACCGGGCGGCCGGAGTACATCTCGTCGGCGAACTCCGGCAGGACGAAGCACAAGGTTGCCGTAGGCGGCCGGCTGGAGGTGGACGGCGAACCGTACTGAGCGGTGGCGCGGTCGGCCTCGTGGAGTGGTCGCGGCGAAGTGGCCGGGAACCGAGGTATCCGCTTCATGTCGCTCCTTTTCCGACGCTCACGGACGAGGGTAGCAGTTGGATGGAGCGCTCGCTACAGTAGTCGCATGACGGACTCCGTGGAGACGCCCTATCGTTTGATCACCGATCCGCTGCGGGAGCGCGCGGCCGCGACACCGGACCGCGTCTTCTGCCATTCGGGCGCGGAGAGTCTGACCTACCGGCAGCTCTGGTCGGAGGTGCGTCGCGTCGCCGGCGGCCTGCAGGCCCTCGGCGTCGGACGCGGCACGCGTGTGGCACTGGTCATGGACAACGGCCCGCGCTTCCTCACCACCTGGTTCGCCCTGGCCCTCATCGGCGCCGTCGAGGTGCCGGTCAACACCGCCTTCCACGGCGCATCGCTGCGCTACGTGCTGGAGCAGTCCGGGTGCGCGGCGGTCGTCGTCGACGACCGGTACGCCGACCGCGTCTCCGCGCTCGGCCCGCTGGACAAGCTGCTGATCTGCGACGCCGACGAGCGGGCGGCCGCCGCCTGGACCGAGCTGGACGGCGAGCCGGACGAGTCGTTCGACGGTACGACCGAGCCGGCGGCCATCATGTACACGTCCGGCACGACCGGCCGCTCCAAGGGCGTGGTCCTCAGCCACCGCTACTTCCTGCTGATGGCCGCGGCCAACATCCGGAACATGCGCCTGGGCGAGGACGACGTCTACTACACCTGCCTGCCCCTCTTCCACGGGATGGCGCAGCTCTCCGGCACGATGGCCCCGCTCATCGCCGGCGCGGAACTGGTCGTCGCGCAGAAGTTCAGCGCATCGCGTTTCTGGGACGACTGCCGCCGGTACGGCGTGACCGGGTTCGGGTCGATCGCCGCGATCACCTCGATGCTCTACAACCGCCCGGCCGAGCCCGGCGACCGCGACCACCGGGTGCGGTTCGCGTTCGCGGTCGCCGTGCCCGCGGCGGTCGAACGGCGCTTCGAGGAGCGGTTCGGGGTCCGGCTCATCAACGGCTACGGCATCACCGAGGCCGGTCAGGTGACCTACCAGCCCTACGACGCGCCGAAACCGGGCTCGGCCGGCACGCCCGTCGGCCTCTACGAGCTGGAGATCCACGATCCGCACGACCGGCCGCTCGGCCCCGGCGAGAAGGGGGAGATCGTGGTCCGGCCGCGGCAGAACAGCGCGATGATGGCCGGCTACCACGCCATGCCCGAGGCGACCGTGGAGGCGTTCCGCAACCTCTGGCTCCACACCGGCGACCTCGGGTACCGCGACGCCGACGGCTACCTCTACTTCGTGGACAGGGGCAAGGACGCGATCCGCCGGCGGGGCGAGAACATCAGCTCGCTCGAGGTCGAGGCGGCGGTCGTGCGGCATCCGGGCGTGGCCGAGGTCGCCGCCTACCCGGTGCCGTCCGGGCTGGGCGAGGACGAGGTGATGATCGCGGTGATCCGCGCCGACGAGGCGCTGACCGCGGCGGAGCTCGCCCGGCACTGCGCCGCCGAACTGCCGCGGTTCGCCGTGCCGGCCTACATCCGGTTCGTCGGGGCCCTGCCGCGCACCCCGACCGCGAAGGTGGAGAAGTACCGCCTCCGGGCCGAGGGCGTCACGGGGGACACGCACCACGTCTGACCCTCAGTCGAACGTCAGCCCGCCGTCGCGGATCGACCGGCCGACGATCAGCCGCTGGATCTGCGAGGTGCCCTCGACGATCTGGAGCTGCTTCGCGTCGCGGTAGTAGCGCTCCATCGGGTGGTCCATCATGTAGCCGGCGCCGCCGAGCACCTGGAGGCAGTCCGACGACGCCTTCACCGCGAGGTCGGCGGCCGCGGCCTTGGCCATCGCGATGTAGGGCGCGGCCTCCTTGCCGTAGGAGCCGCTGTCGACGAGCGCCGCCGAGTTGTAGACCATCGACCGCGCCCCCTCCAGGCCGATCGCGATGTCGGCGAGGAGGAACTGCACGGCCTGCAGGTCCAGCAGCGTCCCGCCGAACGCCTGCCGCTGCCTGGCGTAGTCGGCGGCGTAGCGCAGCGCGCCGCCGGCGAGGCCCAGGCCGCGGGCGGCCACCCCCGGCCGGGCCGAATTGAGCTGCGCCATGAGATGGGCGAACCCCTTGCCGGGCGGGGTGAGCCGGGCGTCGGCCGGCACGACGACCGACTCGAACACGACTTCGGCCGTGGGCACGCCGCGCACGCCCATCTTCTCGTCGATGTGCCCGATGGACACCCCCGCGCTGTCCCGGTCGACGACGAAGGCGGCGAGGTTGCGCGGGCCCTCCTCGTCGGGGACGCGGGCCCACACGACATAGAAGTCGGCGACGGTGGCCCCGGAGATGTACGCCTTGCGTCCGTCGAGGACGTAGCCGCCGCCGGAGCGCCGGGCGCCGGTGGTGATCGCCGAGGTGTCCGACCCGGTCTGCGGCTCGGTGAGGCAGAAGGACCCTCGCCGCCGGCCGGCGGCCACGTCGGGCACGTACCGCCGCTGCTGCTCGGGCGAGCCGGAGACGAGCAGCGGCCCGGCGGCGAGCCGGCTCAGCAGCACCATCAGGCCCGCGCTCTGGCAGTACCGGGTGACCTCCTCGATCGCCACGCAGAGCCCCACCATGCCGGCTCCGGAGCCGCCCAGCTCCTCCGGGA
Organism: Actinomadura sp. 7K534; assembly: GCF_004348575.1. NCBI lineage: Bacteria > Bacillati > Actinomycetota > Actinomycetes > Streptosporangiales > Thermomonosporaceae > Actinomadura > Actinomadura sp. 7K534. The sequence continues at coordinate 29,703 of NZ_SMKB01000050.1, read as the reverse complement.
TCGGCAGCGCCGTGAGGCCGGCGTCGACCATGGCCCGGAAGAGCGCTTCGGGGTACTCCATGCTCTGGTCCAGCTCGGCCGCCCGCGGTAGCACCTCCTTCCGGGCGAAGTCCCGGGCCACCGCCCGCAGCTCCTCGTAGGAGGGGTCCAGCTTCACCAGTGTCATGGCTCGAACCGTCCTTAGTCGTCGATCAGGGAGAGCAGCGTGGCCGTGCCGAGCCCGCCGCCGCAGCACATGGTCACCAGGGCCCGCTCGGTTTCGGACCGTTCCATCTCGTGCAGCGCGGTCGTCACCAGCCGTGCCCCGGTCGCGCCCACCGGGTGGCCGAGCGCGATGGCGCCGCCGTTGACGTTGACCCGCTCTGGATCGGCGCCCAGCTCCGCCTGCCAGGCCAGCACGACGCTCGCGAACGCCTCGTTCACCTCGAAGAGGCCGATGTCGGCGAGGCCGAGGCCGGTGCGGGCGAGGATCGCCCGGGTGGCGGGAATCGGTCCGGTCAGCTTCAGGACGGGGTCGACGCCGACCGTCGCCTGCGCCTCGATCCGGGCCCGGGGGCGCAGGCCGGCCGCGGCGGCGTGGGCCGCGGACGTCAGCACCAGGGCGGAGGCGCCGTCCGAGAGCTGCGACGAGCTGCCCGCGGTCAGCCGCCCGTCCGGCCGGAACACGGGCTTGAGCCCGCCGAGCCCGTCGAGGGAGCTGGACCGGATGCCCTCATCCCGGGTCACCCCGGCCAGCGGCAGGACCTCGCGGTCGAACCGGCCGGCGGCCCATGCGGCGGCGGCGCGGTCCTGCGAGGCCAGCGCGAACTCGTCGCACGCCGGCCGGTCGAGGTTCCAGAGGTCGGCGATGCGCTCGGCCGACTCGCCCTGATGGACGACCTCGTACCGGTCCCGGTAGGCGTCGTTGAGCGGCTCTCCCGGGCCCGCCTCGACCGCGGTGTTGAGCGGCAGCCATGACATCGACTCGACACCGGAGGCGACCACGACCTCCGCCGCCCCGCTCGCGACGAGCGCGGCACCGAGGTTGACCGCCTGCTGGGACGAGCCGCACTGGGCGTCGATCGTCGAACCCGGCACCTCGGCCGGGAACCCGGCGGCCAGCGCGGCGTTGCGGGCGATGTTGTAGCCCTGCGCGCCGGCCTGGGTGACGCAGCCGGCCAGTACCTGGGTGACGTCGGCCGGGGTCAGGCCGGCCCGGTCGACGGCCGCGGTCAGCACGGCCCCGAGCAGGTCGGCCGGGTGCGCCGCGGAAAGCCCGCCGTTCCGCTTGCCGATCGGGCTCCGCACGGCGGAGAGCACGACGACCTCGTTCATATCCGGACCGCCTTCCATGCGTTGCCGAGCGCGGCGATGTGTTCCAAGGTCTCCGGGTGGCCCGGTCCCGCCGGATGACGGACGGTCAGCAGCACGATGTCGGCGCCCGTCCGGTCGGCGACGTCCCGCGCCTGCGCGACGCAGTCGTCGGCACTGCCCAGCACGAAGCGGTCCGCCGCCAGGTCGTCGAACGAGCCCGTGTAGGCGCCGCTCTTGCGGTAGTAGCCGAAGACGGGCGCGATCGCCGGCTCGAACGCCCGGCGAGCGGTGGCGACATCGGTGTCCACCCACGCCTCGCGCATGACGACGACCGGGCCGGTGCCGCCCGCCGCCCGGTAGGCCGCCGCCATCTCCGCGATCTCGGTGATGGTGCGGATCGGGTCGGCGATCCACCCGTCGGCCAGCTCGGCCGCCCGCCGCACCCCGGTGCGCGACCAGCTGCCGAGCCAGATCGGCGGCCGGGGCGCCGACAGTGGCCGGGGCCGCAGCCGGAAGGACGGGAACGCGACGTGGTCGCCGGCGAAGGCGGCCTCTTCGCTGGAGAGCAGCGCGCCGAGCCCGGTGAGCGTCTCGGTCAGCACGGCTCCCCGGTCGGCGAGGCCGACACCGAACGGTGCGAGGTCCGACTCCTGGTAGCCGGCGCCGACGCCGAGCGCGAACCGGCCGCCGGAGAGGTTGTCGAGCATCGTCACCTGCTCGGCGAGGTGCACGGGGTGGTGCGCGGGCAGCACCAGCACGCCGGTCGCGACCGTGATCCGTGACGTGCGGGCGAGCAGGTGCGCGGCGAGCGTGAGCGGGGCGGCGTAGCTGACCGGGACGCCCTGGTGGTGCTCGGGCAGCATCACCAGGTCGAGGCCGGCGGCGTCGGCGGCCTCGGCCTCCGCGGTCAGCTGCGCGAGGTAGCCGCCGGCGGTCGGGGCCGTCGAGGTCAGCGGCATGCAGATGCCCAAGCGGGGCGCGGTCATGAGGCCTCCGGCAGTTCGATGGCGAGCAGTCGGGCGTACTCGGCCTGCACGTGCGCGCACTCGGCCTCCGTGCGGCTCGGCGCGGCCAGCGCGATCTGGCCGTCGGCGAGCACGAGGCAGCGGTCGGCGACCCGGACCGCCTCGGCGACGTTCTGCTCCGCGACGATGACCGCGCGGCCCTGGGCCGCGAGCGAGCCGAAGACGTCGAAGACGGCCGCGACGAGCTTGGGCGCGAGACCGAGCGAGGGTTCGTCGATGAGCAGCACGCCGGGGCCGCCGATCAGCGCCCGGCCGACCGCCAGCATCTGCTGCTCGCCGCCGCTGAGCGAGCCGGCCTTGAAGTCGAGGCGCTCGCGCAGCCGGGGGAAGATCTCCAGCACCTCGTCGATGCCCGGCGCCTCGCGGCCGGTGAGGGCGCCGATCCGGAGGTTCTCGCGGACGGTCAGCCCGGTGAAGAGGCGGCGGCCTTCGGGGGCGAGGATCACGCCGGCCCGGGCGAGTTTCTCGGTGCGCAGGTTGGTCACGTCGCGGCCGCCGACCGTCACGGTGCCGGACCTGGCCTGGACGAGGCCGCTGAGCGTCTTGAGCAGGGTGGTCTTGCCGACGCCGTTGGGACCGAGCAGGGCGACCACCTCGCCCGGGGCCGCGGAGAAGCCGACGCCGCGCAGTACCGGCGTCGCCAGGTACCCGCAGACCAGGTCCCGTACTTCGAGCGCGCTCATTGGTGCACCCCCAGGTAGGCTTCGATGACCTCGGGATGGCGCCGGACCTCGTCCGCGGCGCCGTCGGCGATCAGCCGGCCCGAGTCGAGCACGCTGATCCGCTCGCAGAGTCCGAAGACGAGCGGCACGTCGTGCTCGATGACGACGATCGTGGTGCCGAGCCGCTCGCGGGCGGCGGTCAGCAGGCCGACCAGCCTCTCCCGCTCGTCGCGGTTGAGCCCGGCCGCCGGCTCGTCGACGAGCAGCACCTGCGGCGCGGTCAGCAGCGCCCGTACCGTGTCGGCGAGCTTGAGCACCGGGTAAGGCGCGTTCTTGGCCAGCACCGGAAGCCAGGGCGCCAGGCCGAGCTCGCCGATCAGCTCGTCGACCCAGCCGAGCGTGCGGCGCCGCTCGCGGGGTGCGCGGCGCCGGGCGATGTCGAGGTTCTCCCCCACGGTGAGCCGGCCGGCGATCTCGGGGTGCTGGAACGTGCGGGCGAGACCGGCGGCCGCCCGGTCGCGCGGCGGCCGGCCGGTGAAGGTCCGCCCGCCGAGCCGCACGTCTCCGGTGTGCGCACGCTGCTCGCCGGCGATGACGTTGACCAGCGTGGACTTGCCGGCGCCGTTCGGCCCGATCAGCCCGCGAATCTCGCCGGGCGCGATCGTCAGGGTCACGTCGTCGACGGCGCGCAGGTTCCCGAACGTGACGGATACCGCGGCGACCTCGACGGCGGGGGACGCCGACTCTCGCTCGGATGTCGAAGCCACCGCAGTCTCCTTTCCTGGGTTTGCCGATGGCGGGGTGTCCGGCGGACCGGCCCTGGGACGGGCCGGTCCGCCGGTTAGGTGCCGCCGGCCGGGGTGCGCCGGCCGCGGATCACTGGCCGGTGGGCATCTCGGTCGCGTCGGCCACCTGCTTCCAATCGCCGTCCTTGATCTGGATCAGGTACGACTTGTTGGGCCCGGTGTGCTTGTCCGCGCTGTAGGTGACGCTCGGCACCACGCCGACCTGGCGGGCCTCGAAGCCGTTGAGGGCCTTGAAGAGACCGTCCCAGGTCGGCTGCGCGCCGTCCTTCGTCATCTCCTTGAACGCCTCCAGGAAGACCTGGCACGACGCGTACCCGTTGAGCGGAAGACCGCTGGGCGGCACGTCCGGGTAGTACTTCTTCATCGCGTTCTTGAACCCCTCGACCGCCGGGGTGTCGGCGAAGAACGGGGTCAGGTAGTAGTTGAAGTACGTGCCCTCGACGGTCTTGGGGTCGAGCTTGACGACGTCTTCGTTGGCGTTGTAGTACGCGGCGAACCACGGCACGTCGACCCCGGCGCCCATCACGCCCGCCTTGGTCTTGACCAGGGCGTTCGGGTAGCCCCAGGCGATGACCGCGTCCGGCTCGGCCTTCGCGATCTTCTGCGACATCGACGTGTAGTCGGTGTCGGTGGCGGTGTGCGGAACGTCGGCGACCAGTTCGGCGCCCTTGCTCTTCACGAAGCCGGCCATCACCTCGTGCACGCTCTGCCCGACGTCGTCGTTCTGGTAGAGGAGGGCGATCTTCTTGGCGTCCATTTCCTGGATCGCGTGCTGCGCCATGTACATGGCCTGGTAGCTGTAGGGCGGAATGGTCGGGAAGACGTTCTCGACGACCTCTCCGACGAACGGGTCGCCGGACATGCCGGGGAAGTAGGGGACGCCGGTCTGCTTGACGTACGGCAGCACCGCGTTGTTCGACGGGGTGCCCGGCCCCCACAGGAGCGCGAAGGCCTTCTTCGTGTCCACCAGGCTCTTCACCTCCTGCAGTGCCCGGGTGGGGTCGCCGCCGGTGTCGTTGGCGGTGTACTCGAACTTCCAGCCGTTGACGCCGCCGGCATCGTTGGACGCCTTGAGGCAGGCTTCGACCGCCTGCGTGGTCTGGTTCTGCGAGGCGTAGGCGCCGGAGGCGAGCCGCCATCCGCCCAGGGTCACGGTCTTGGTGGAGTCGTCCACCCCCGGAGCCGCGGCATCGCCGCCGGATTCACCCCCGCCCGCGGCGCATCCCGTGAGGGTGACCGCGACCGTGGTCACGGCCGCGAGGAAGCCCCAGCTTCTGGCGCGTTTTGCGGACATGTCATGTCCTCTCTCAAGCGTCGAGCGACTGTAGCGAACGATCGCTCCAATTGAATTGGCGGACTTCACACCCCTCAGGTGGTGCACTGCGAACGCGTTCTAGGTGGAAATGGGCGACTGGACGGCGGAGGAGACGGTGTCGGGCGCCGTCGGCGCGACCGATTCGCCGCGTGCTCTCCGGCGGCGGCTGAGCACGTCCACGCCGGACATGTCGCGGGGCAGGACGAACAACGCCAGGATCAGCGCCAGCCCGAAGAACATGATGGAGAACTCCTGGCTCTCCTTGAACGCCACCGGGACGAGCACGACGATCGCCGTGCCCCAGAACGCCCCGGTGACCGAACCGCCGACGACGGCCGCCACGAACAGCAGCAGAGCGAGGTCGAGCGTGAACGAGGCGGGAGAGACGATCCCGGAGTGGAGGGCGGAGAGCGAGCCTGCCACGCCGCCCAGGGTCCCGCCCATCGCGAGCACCGCGACCTGCCACCAGTGCGGGGACAGGCCGATGCTGCGGGCGGCCTTCGGCGCGTCGGAGGCGAGCACCATCCGCCGGCCGAGCGGCGAGTTGCGGAAAGCGATCAGCGCGCCGAACACAGCGATCGCGATGGTCGCGACCAGCAGGTAGAGCTGGTCGCCGGTGAGCGCCTCGCCGCCGACCGCGGGACGTTCCACGACCTTGCCGTTCCCGCCGCCGGTCAGGCCGATCCAGTTGTAGGCGGCCTCGGGCAGGGCGAGGGCGAGGGCGAGGGTCATCGCCGCGAAGTAGGCGCCCTTGAGCCGGGCCGAGGGCAGTGCGATCAGCACCGAGACGGCGGCGGCGCCGAGGGTCGTCAGGACGATCGCGAGCAGCCAGTTGCCGTTGGCGTCGGTGACGAACCACGCGGTGGCGTAGGCCCCGGCGCCCATGAAGGCGTTCTGCGCCAGCGAGAACTGGTGGGCGTACGTCATGATCATCGCCAGTCCGGCCACCGCGATGAAGTAGATGAGCCAGGTGCCGAGGCTCATCTGCCACTCCACGCCGAGGATCGCCGGGGCGGTGATGACGATGACGACCATCAGGGCGTGCAGCAGCCACTGCGGTGCGTGGCCGTGCAGCGCCCGCTGCCGGACCGTTTCGCCGGCCTGCCCGGCCATCGCCAGGATCCGGTGCCAGCGCCGCATGATCGTTCCGGCGCGCTCGCCCTCGGCGGCGTGCGCGTGGTCCTCCTGCTCGCCGAGCAGCCCCTGCGGCCGCAGCCAGAGGAACACCAGGATCACCGCGTAGAGGATCAGGTTGCGGAACTGGAGCGAGACGTAGGTGCCGCCCACGTTGAGTACCAGCGCCACCGCGGCGCCGCCGGCCACCGTGCCGTAGAACGACGAGAACCCGCCGATCACCGCCGCGGCGAACGCCGTGATCAGGATGACGTTCATGGTGCCCGGGCTGAGGAACAGCAGCGGCGTCAGCAGCACCCCGGCCAGCCCCGCCATCGCCCCGCCGACCACCCAGGACAGCGTCCGCACCCAGCTCACGTTGATGCCCGCGAGGCGCGCCGCGACCGGATCCTCGAACGTGGCGCGCAGCTTGAGCCCGACGTCCGTGCGGAGCAGCACCATGGACAACAGCCCGACGACCGCGAGGCTGATCACGACGACGAGCACGTCGTATCCGGTGACGCCGGCGAAGATGGGCCGGTCGTCGAACGGCGCCGAGACACCGCGTTCCTCGTGGCCCCAGAGCCGGATGATCAGGAACTGCAGCACGAGCGAGACGCCGAACGTCGCGATCACCAGCTCCAGCGGCGTGCGCTGGTAGAGCCGGCTCAGCAGGAGCCGCTCGACGAGGAAACCGAGCAGCGCGCCGATCCCGATGCCCGCCAGTACGCCGACCACGAAGGGCAGCTCCCAGACGGTCACGAGCTGGTATGAGACGTAGCCGCAGAACGCCGCCATCATCCCGTGCGCGAAGTTGAAGACCCGTGTGGTCTTGTAGATGGCCACCAGGCCGAGCGCCATGATGGTGTAAAGCGATCCGGTGATGATGGAGCTAGCGAGGACGGCGCCCATGCTCGGCCTCCAGTTCTCTGCTGATGATCAGTCGCTGGATCTCGGACGTGCCGGTCCCGATGGTCTCCAGCTGTGCGTCGGCGACGTACCGGCCGATCGGGAAGTCGGCGGTGAGCCCGTAGCTGCCGTGCACCTGCATGGCCTCGGCGGCGATGGCGCGGGCGGTCTCGGTGGTGAACAGCTTCGCGACCGAAGCGGCGCGATGGAACGGCAGGCCGGAGTCGGCGAGCGCGGCGGCCCGGTACACGAGCAGGGTCGCCGCGTCGATCCCGACCACCATGTCGGCCAGCTTGAACGCGACCGCCTGGAACGACCGGATCGGGCTGCCGAACTGGTGACGCTGCGAGGCGTAGGCGTCCGCGGCGTCGAAGCAGGCCCTGGCGAGGCCGAGCGCGCGTGCCGCGTGCACCACCCGCTCGCCGTCGAAGGTGGACATCAGCTTGGCGAAACCGTTCAGGTCGCCGCCCAGCAGGTCCGCTTCGGCCACGGCGCAGCCGTCGAAGGTCAGCATCGCCGTGTCGGAGGAGCGCACCGAGGTCTTGTGCATCTTCTCCACCGCGGTGAGGCCCGGGGCGTCCCGGCGCACGACGAACAGGCCGATGCCCCGGTGGCCCGCGTCCGGGTCCACGACCGCGGCGACGATGTAGAAGTCGGCCAGCGTGCCGTTGGTGATGAAGACCTTGTTGCCGCTGATCCGGTAGCCGCCGGCGGTGCGTTCCGCGCGTGCCTTGATCGAGCGGACGTCCGAACCGGTGTCCGGCTCGGTCACCGCGAGCGAGCCGACCAGTTCGGCCGAAGCGACCCCGGGCAGCAGTGCGGCCTTCTGCGCCTCGGTGCCGAACGCGCGGATGATGCCGGGGACGACCGTGAGCTGCACGATGAGCGAGGTCGCGAAGCCGGCGCAGACCCGGGCGGTCTCCTCCACCAGCATGGTCTCCGTCTGGAGGCCGGCATCGGATCCGCCGTGCTCATCCGGCACCCGCAGCCCGAGCAGCCCGGCCTCGGCCCAGCGGCCGAAGAGCTCGCGCGGGAACACCTCGTCCCGCTCGGCGGCGGCGACCAGGGGCGCCACCTCCTTCGCCGTGAAGGCGGTGACGACCTCGCGCAGTTCCTCGACTTCGGCCGGCGGGGCGTAGGGGGCCGTCATGCGGGCCGGAACCGCAGCAGGGTCACCTCGTCGGTGACGGCGTCGAAGACCGCGGTGACCGGCTGGTCGATGGCGAGCGCGTCCAGGTCGTCGGTCTCGATGGTGGCGACGACCCGCGGACCCTCGTCGAGTTCGACCACGGCGTAGGCGTAGGGCACGTCGGCCTTGAAGGCCTCGAAAGGCGCGCGGTGGATGACGGTGAAGGAGTAGATCCTTCCGGTCCCGGCCATCTCGGCCCATCCGAGGTCGGTGCCGAGGCAGTGCCGGCAGATGGAGCGGGGATAGAACTGGAGTCGCTCGCAGCTCGCGCAGCGCTGCATGAGAAGCCGTCCGGCGCGCAGGCCGTCCCAGTACGGCGCCGCCTCCGGCGCCGGGGCGGGCAGCGGCTTGACGGTCACGTCGATGGCCACGGTTCTTCCCCCTTACGCAGCTCTCCGTGCCGGTCCACCCGGGTACGGAGCAGCTCTAGCTCTTCGTCTGTGGGTGCGGCCGTCTCACCGACCGTCTCGGGGATCTCCAGCTCGAACCCGGTCGCCGCGACGATGTCGCCGACCGGCACGCCCGGATGGGCCGTCCGCAACCGCATCCGTCTCGTCCCTTCCGGGAAGTCGAACACCCCCAGCGGGCTGATGCACAGTTCCGGTCCGCCGCGGAGGCCCAGCTCGTCCCGTGCTCCGGGGCTGCCGTCCAGCCAGCCGGGACAGCTTATGTAGTCACATTTCGGAACAAAAGTCGATGGCGAGTGCCGATTCAGCAGAATGTTGAAGGATTCTGCCACCGCGGTGACCGATGGCGTGCCGACGCTGCCCGCGCCGCGCATCGCCGGCCTGCCGTCCCGCGCCCGGACCCCGAGCAGGTTGGAGTTGCCGTAGGGATCGACCTGGAGCGCGCCCACGAAGAACCCGCGCCAGCGGGCCACCCGGCGCATCCCGCCGAAGATGTCCTCGACCACCCGGTAATGCTCGGCCCAGCGCCCGCCGCGCCAGTCGGTCACGTAGGAGAACCGGCCGATCACGGGATTGTGGTGGACGTTCGTGGTCGTCATCGAGATCAGCATGCGCATGCTGGGGCCGCGCATGAGGTGGCCGAGCAGCGTGCCCGCCCGGATCGCCGGCAGCGCGGCGCCGACGAACGCGGGCCGGTGGTCCTCGATCTGCCGGGAGACCAGGCAGGCCAGGAACTCCTGGTAAGTGAACGATGTCGTCGGGGCCGTCATGGGTGCTCCCCCAGTCCGAACAGCCTTCGCAGGCCGATGAGGTCGAGGTAGTCGTGGTGGTCGGCGCAGCCGTGCACGTAGCGGTCGAGCCACGCGGCCAGTTCGGCGCCGCCGGCCTTGGCCGCGGCCACGTAGTCGCGCAGGAAGTCCTCGTCCTCGACGAAGTAGCCGGGGCTCGCGTAGGGATGTGCACCGCCGGGCGCGTGGACCACCATGTCGGCGTCGGGGATGGTGGTGAACCAGGGTGCGCGGCGGATGCCCTCGTTGCTCTCGATCCGCTCCACCTGGACGATCGTCAGGTCGGCGGCCTGGCTCTGCAGCCGGTCGGCGAAGCCCGTGCCGACGTGCTGGACGTTGCCGTAGGCGTCGGCGGTCGCGGCGTGCAGGATCGCGACGTCCAGCGGCAGCGCCCGCACCGCGAGCAGGGCCGGACCGCCGAACGGGTCGTCGATCGGCCGCAGGTCGGGGTTGCGGTCGGGCAGTGCCGTGCCGACCCCGCCGCGCCACGCCTGGAACGGGACGAGCTGCGCCGCGGCCCGCAGGCCCTGGACCCAGATCCCCTCGTCGACCTCCCGGACGGCGACGTCGCCGGCCTCCACCGCGCGCCGGTAGGCCGGGCCGATGGACGCGAGCCGCTCGGCGCCGACATAGGAGGACACCACCTCCCGGACGCACCCGGCGGCGATCAGCAGGTCCACGTCGAGTCCGGCCATCGGGCCCGCGACGACGGTCAGGTCCCGGGTCCCCTGCCGGATCACCTGGTGCAGCAGGGCCATCGGGTGGCTGGAGGTGCCCAGCCCCCCGACTCCGACGGTCATACCGGACTCGACGCGCCCCGCGGCCGCGGCCAGCTCCACGACGACGCGTTCCCGTGTGCCGGTCATAGGCCGAGTCCTCTCGCGATGATGTCCCGCTGGACGTCCGAGGCCCCGCCGCCGATCTCGTACATCTTGGCGTCGCGGTAGTGCCGCTGGACGACCGAGTCCTTCGTGTAGCCGTGGCCGCCTTCGAGCTGGACCGCCTGGTGCGCCACGGCCATGTAGGTCTCGGTGGCGGCCAGCTTGGCGACCGAGGCGTCCAGGTGCACCGGGGCGCCGGTGGCGAGGCCGTGCGCGACGGCCATCGTCGCCAGCTCGGCCGCGTCGGTCCGCATCGCCAGGTCGGCGAGGCGATGGCGGACGGCCTGCAGGCCCGAGAGCGGCCGGCCGAACTGGCGGCGTTCGTTCAGGTAGCCGATCGTGCGGTCGAGCAGGAACCGGGACGCCCCGGTCGCGATCGCCGCCGTGGCGAGCCGCTCCATGTCCAGGCCGCTGCGCAGCACCCGCCAGCCCTCACCGTCGCCGCCCACGCGGGCATCGGCCGGGACGCGGGCCGCGGTGAGCGTGACCATCGCCGTCCCGGTGGCCCGGACGCCGAGCGTGTCCAGCCGTTCGGCCCGCATCCCCGGGTTGCCGGACCACACGACGAGCGCGCAGATGCCCTCCCTGCCCGAGGTCCCCGGCTCCCTCGCGAAGACCAGCACCGCGTCGGCGACGTGCGCGCCGGTCGCGTAGAGCTTCTCGCCGTCGACGACGTACTCGCCGCCGTCGCGGCGCGCCGTGGTGGCGAGCGCCGTCACGTCGCTGCCGGCGCCGCGCTCGGAGGCGCCGAACGCCATGTGGATGCCGCCGCGGGCGAACCGCGGCAGCAGTTCGGCGCGCTGCTCCGGCGAGCCGAACCGTTCGAGGACGGTCGCGCAGAGATGCTGCCGGACGATCAGGTTCGCGAAGTCGGGGAACGCCCGCCCCGCCTCGCTGAACAGGATCGCCAGCGCGGTGGCGTCCTCGCCGCGGCCGCCGTGCTCGGCGGGCAGGCAGGCGCCCAGGAGGCCGGCCTGGCCGGCGGCCCTGTACAGCTCCTCCGGGAAGCGGCCGCGGGCGTCGCACTCGTCGGCGTACTCCGGGGCGCAGTGCTCGGCGAAGAAGGCCCGGAACTCCTCCCGCAGCGCGCTCTCGCGCGTGTCTTCCATGAGTCTCATCCGATTCGCTCCCGGTCCCATGTCTTCGGCCCGACCCCCCGGTCGCGCAGCCGGAACTTCTCCACCTTGCCGGTCTGGGTGCGCGGCAGCTCTTCGGCGATCTCCCAGTACCGCGGCACCATGTAGCGCGGCATGTGCTCGGCGCAGAACGCGGCCAGCTCGTCGATGCGCGGCTCCTCGCCGGGCTTCGGGACGATCACCACCATCACGTCCTCTTCGGACAGCGCGGACGGCACGCCGAACGCGGCGCAGTCCTCGACCTGCGGCCACCGCGCCACGACCGACTCGACCTCCCAGGACGAGATGTTCTCGCCGCGCCGGCGGATCGCGTCCTTCGCCCGGTCGACGAAGGTGTGGTAGCCGTCCGCGTCCCGCCGGGCGAGGTCGCCGGTGTGGAACCACAGGTTGCGGAATGCCGCCGCCGTCGCCTCGGGCATGTTGTAGTAGCCGGACATCATCGAGTGGGGCCGGTGCGGGCGGGTGACGATCTCGCCGACCTCGCCGTCCGGGACCTCCTCGTCGTCCGCGTCGACCAGGCGCACGTCGAACGCGCCGATCGGCTTCCCGCAGGTGCCGGCCCGGACGTCGTCGAGCGGGTTCCAGAGCACCACGTTGGCCTCGCTGGAGCCGTAGATCTCCACGAACCGGAGGCCGAAGCGCTCCTGGAACGCCGGCAGTACCGCGGGCGGCGCGGGCGCGCCGAACGCGATCCGCAGCGGATTGTCCCGGTCGCCGGGCCGGGCCGGCGCGGCGTGCAGCAGGGACACCGTGGAGCCCATCATGTTGGCCGAGGCGGCGCCGAAGCGCCGGACGTCGTCCCAGAACCGGGTGACGCTGAACCGTTCCGCGAGCGCGAGCACGCCGTCGTTCGCGAGCGCCGGCATCGTCGCGAAGTACTGCGCCAGCGTGTGGAAGAGCGGGTAGCAGCAGTAGTGCGTCTCACCGGGCCGCAGCCCGAGCATCTGCACCGTCTCCTCGGCCCAGGAGATCGCGCAGCCGTGCGGGAGGACGACGCCCTTCGGCGGCCCGGTGGTGCCGGAGGTGTACATCACCGCGGCGTGGTCGCCCGGCCGGACCACCGGAAGAGCACCGGGGGCCGCCGGCACCGACCGGAGGGGACGGACGTCGAGCCCGCGCGGGTCATCGGGAAGCCCGCCCCGCGCCAGGACGACGCGCAGCTCCGTGAGGTCCTCGCGGATCTCCAGGACCCGGGCCAGCAGGTCGCCGTCGGCGATCAGCACCCGCGCCTCGCAGTTGTTGAGCACGTAGGCGAGGCCGTCGCTGCGGTACTCGGTGTTGACCGGCACCTCCACGGCGCCGGCGAGGTTCACGCCGAACCAACACCGGTGGAAGTCGAGCGAGTTGTGCAGCGCCATCGCGACGGTGTCCCCCGGCCTGACGCCGATCTCCACGAGTCCCGACGCCAGCCGCACAGCGTCGGCGTAGAGCTCGTCGTAGCTGACCGTCTCGTCCTGGAAACGCAGTGCGGGCCGGGAGCCGTTGCGCTCCGCCTTGGTCCGCAGGAACGTCGGAATCGTGCGGTCACGGCCGCTGAGGACCTGCATCACACGGCCCCTTCCGCGCGCAGCTCGCCCGGGTCGAGTCCCAGCCCGGTCAGCACCGCGTCGGTGTGCGCGCCGAGCGCCGGCGCGGGCGTGTGGGCACCGTCACCGAAGCGCGTCACGGGCGTCGCGAGCTGGCGCCCGCCGCCGACCTCGACGATCAGGCCGCGGTCCGCGAAGTGCTCGGACTCCGCCGCCTCCTCGGGCGTCAGCACCGGCATGAAGCACGAGTCCTCGGGGCCCAGCAGTTCCTCCCACTCCGCGCGGGTCTTCGTCGCGAACACCGCGCGCAGCGTGTCCTCGGCCTCCTTCGTCTGGTGCGCACCCGCGAGCTCGGGGTGCCCGAGCACCGCGCAGGTGCGGCGCCAGAACTTCTCCTCGTAGTCGGCGATCGTCACGTAGCCGTCCTTGGCCCGGTAGATGCCGTAGTTCGCGTGGCCGCCGTTGAGCGGCAGCGCACCGCGCTCGTAGGCGACGCCGGCGCCGAGCCAGTACGGCAGGTGGTTGACCAGCCCGAGGGTCGATCCGTCCAGCATGGAGACGTCGAGGTAGCGGCCCCGGCCGGTGCCCGCGCGTTCGAGGAGCGCGACGAGCACCGCGGCGGCCGCCGTCATGCCGCCGCCCCAAACGTCGGCGAGTTGCGGGCCGACGAGCGCCGGATCCGCGCCGGCCGCGCCGGTCAGCGCGGTGACCCCGGCCGCGGCGAGGTAGTTGAGGTCGTGACCGGGCCGCCGGGCGTAGGGGCCGGTCTGCCCGTACCCGGACAGCGAGCAGTAGACGAGGCGCGGGTTGAGCGCGGACAGCTCGTCGAAGCCGGCGCCCAGCCGGTCCACGACCCCCGGCCGGAAACCCTCGATGACCACGTCGGCGTCGGCGGCCAGGCGGTGCAGTACCTCCCGGCCAGCCACCGTCTTGAGGTTCAGCGTCATCGAGCGCTTGTTGCGGTTGGCCGCCGCGAACATCGCGCCCATCCCGCCGGTCACCGGCGGCACCCAGCGCATGTAGTCGCCTTCGCCGGGGCGCTCGACCTTGAGCACGTCGGCGCCCAGATCGGCGAGGAAGAGCGTGGCGACGGCACCGGGAAGCAGCTGGGTGAGGTCGAGCACCCGGAGGCCGGAGCAGGCACCCGTGCGGGTCATGACCGCAACATCCCGGTGGGGTCGACCCGCGTCCGGAGGATCTCCAGTTCCTCGTCGGTCGGCTCGGGGGTGAACGGCACTTCGCCGGGAATGACCAGCTCGAATCCGGTCGCCTTCACGACGTCGTCGACGGTCACGCCGGGGTGGACGGACTTGACGCGCATCCGCTTGGTCTCCGGCTCGAAGTCGAAGACGCCGAGCGGGGTGTAGCAGTAGCGCGGGCCGCCGCCCGGGATGTGCCACTTCTCCCTGGTGCCCGGTCCTTCGCCCCAGCCGAGCGCGGAGACGAAGTCGACCTTCGGCACGAAGATCCGCGGGTTGTGCGTCTGGCTGTAGAGGTAGTAGCGGTTGGTGAACGCGGCCATGTTGCCGGTGCCGACCCCGCCGGGGCCGCGGAACTTCAGCCGCGAGTGGTCGTCGCCGACCCCGAAGAGGTTGGAGTTGCCGAACTGGTCGATCTGGATCCCGCCGACGTAGAAGATCCAGTTGGACCGCTGCTTCATGTTGAGGAAGCCGTCGTCGTGCGCCCAGTACGACTCGCCCCACTGCGCGGCGCGCCAGTCGGTGATGAACTCGAACGGCCGCAGCTCCGGCACGTCCACGAGGTTGGCCCGGGTCCAGGAGAGCAGCACCAGCATGTCCGGGCCGTGCATCAGGTGGGCCAGCAGCACGGCCGCCCGCGGCACCGGCAGGTTGGCGCCGACCGGGACGCCGAGACCGTCCTCCAGGTCCCGCGCCATCACGCAGGCCATGAGCTCCTTCGTCGTGACGTCGGTGCGCATCAGAACTCGTTCAATCCGAAGAGCCGGCGGCTGCCGATCCGGTCGAGGTAGGCCATGTGATCCTCCGGTCCGTACACGTAGGTGTCGAAGAATTCGTCGAGCGGGTCGCGGTCGTCCTTCGCCCGCCACCGTTCGGCGGCGGCGACGTAGTCCTTGAGGAAGGGGACGTCCTCCAGGTAGTGGCCGAGGCTGGAGAAGGGGTGCGCGCCGAACGGTGCCCGGACCACGTTCCGCACCAGCGGTATCGAGGTGCGTTCGGGGGCCCGGCGGATCTCCTCGTTGGAGACGATCCGCTCGACCGAGACGATGACCTTGTCGGACGCCCTGGCGATGGCCCGGTCGCCGAAGCCGCTGCCGACGTGCTGGATGTTGCCGTAGGGATCGGACACGCCCGCGTGCAGCAGCGCGATGTCCGGCGCGACCGCGGGCACCGCGATCAGGGGCTCGCCGCGGATCGGATCCTCGAACACCTTGAGGTCGGGGTTGACCTCGGGGAACGAGGTGCCGACCAGGGCGCGCCAGGGCAGGAAGGGCAGGTTCTGCGCGGCCGCGTTGAGCGCGCAGTAGTACATCGCCTCGTCGATCTCCCAGACCTTCACCTCGCCGGACTCGACCGCCCGGCGGTAGGCGGGCCCGATGCCGACGATCGTCTCGCCGCCCACGTACGGGCTGATCACCTTGGTGGCGCAGCCGGCCGCGATCAGCATGTCGACCTCGAGGCTCGAGGTCGCCGCGCCCATCACGGTCAGCCCCTTCGGGCGGCGGCGGATCACCTCGCGGACGAGGCTCATCGGGTGGCCCGAATTGGCGAACCCGCCGATGGCCACGGTCATGCCGTCGCGCAGCCCGTCGAGGGCGCTCGCCTCGTCCGTGACGACGACGCGGCGGTGGGTGGAGTTGACGCCCTTCACCCGATCAGCTCCTTTGCGATGATGTTGCGCTGGATCTCGTTGGTCCCGGCCCCGATCGGATGGATCAGCGCGTCGCGCAGGTAGCGCTGCATCGGGTGGTCCATCGTGTAGGAGTAGCCGCCGAGCACCCGCATCCCGTCGCCGGCGACGTCCACGCAGGTCTCGGTGGCCCATACCTTCGCCATCGACGCGGCGCGGGTGGAGGACAGGCCGTTCGCCTCCAGCCACGCCGCCCGGTGGGTCAGCAGGCGGGCCTGCCGCAGCCGCACGTGCGCGTCCGCCAGCCGGTGCCGGATCGCCTGGAACGATCCGATCGGCACGCCGAACTGCTCGCGCTCCTTGGCGTAGGCGACCGCGTAGTCGAGAGCCGCCTGGCCGGTGCCCAGCGTCATGGCGGCGCACGCGATCCGCTCGCGGTTGAGGCTCGCGACGATGTAGCGCCAGGCTTCGTTCTCCGTGCCCAGCAGGGCGTCCGCGGGAAGGTCCACGTCGTCGAAGAAGACCACGCAGGTGTGGTACGGCCTGAGGCCGAGCTTGGGCAGCCGCTGGATGGTGATGCCGGGTGTCTTCGGGTCGACGAGGAACATCGACAGCCCGTCCTTGCCCGGCCCCCCGGTACGGGCGATGAGCAGGATGACCGAGGCCATGTCCGCACCGGTGCAGAACATCTTCTGCCCGTTGATCCGCCAGCCGTCGCCGGTCTTGCTCGCGGTCGTGCGGATGCTCGCCGCGTCGGAGCCCGCCGACGGCTCGGTCAGCGCGTAGCTGACGTACGCGGTGCCCGCGGAGATCCCCGGCAGCCAGGCCCGCCTCTGCGCCTCGGTTCCGACGTCGCGGATCGTCTTGCCGCAGGTGAGCACCGTCACGAGGAAGCACGCGGCGAGCGGCATCATCGCGTAGCCGAGCTGCTCCACCACCAGTGCCTCGTCGAACTCGTCCCCGCCGGAGCCGCCGTACTCCTCGGAGAACGGCAGTCCCTGCCAGCCGAGGTCGCCGAGCCCGCGGTAGACCTCGTGCGGGAAGGTCTCGGTCTCGTCGGCTTCGCGGGCGAGGCCGAGCGGCACCTTCGCGGCGAGGTAGTCGCGGGCGGAGTCGCGCAGCGCCGCCTGCTCGGGCGAGAGGGTGAAGTCCATCAGATGCTCCGTTCCACCAGCCGGACCTTCGCGGCGCCGGGGGGTTCCAGCTCGCCGGCCGGCACGATGCGCACGTCGGCCCTGAACGAGAGCCGGCTGCGGATCGCGGCGGAGATGTCGCGGGCGAGCTCGCCGTGTGCGCCGGCGGGCAGACCGGGCGCGTGCTCGACCTTGACGACGAGGTTGTCGTTGGTGACGTGGCCGGGGAAGTCGAGCACGATCCGCATGGCCCCGGTGGCGCGCGGGGCGAAGTCGGCCACGACCCCCTGCACTGCGGTGGGCCAGACGTTGATGCCCCTCACCAGCAGCATGTCGTCGGTGCGTCCGTCGCAGCGCAGCTTGTAGCTCGTGCGGCCGCAGGCGCACCCGGTATCGGTGATCTGGACCAGGTCGCCGCTGCGGAAGCGGATCAGCGCCGACGCCTCGCGCTGCAGCGCGGTGTAGAGCAGCTCGCCGGTCGCTCCCGCGACGGGCTCGACGTGCCGGCCGGTGACCGGATCGA
The DNA here is from genome assembly GCF_004348575.1 of Actinomadura sp. 7K534. Classification (NCBI taxonomy): domain Bacteria; kingdom Bacillati; phylum Actinomycetota; class Actinomycetes; order Streptosporangiales; family Thermomonosporaceae; genus Actinomadura; species Actinomadura sp. 7K534. The sequence goes on along the minus strand of NZ_SMKB01000050.1, from coordinate 12,168 downwards.
CGATCTCCGGGAGCACGAGGCCCTGCCCGATGAAGTGCATGCCGTCGCGTTCGGGGCACTCGGCCCAGACGATCGTCGCGATGTCGGAGTTGCCCAGCACCTCGCAGCAGGTCGCTCCCCAGCCATCCTGGATCCGCGCGCGGATCGCCGGGATGCCGCCGCCGGGTTCGCCGCCCACCACCAGCTTCGTGACGGCGAGCTCGGTCGCCGGCACCCCGATCGTCTCGGCGCACTTGTCGGCGAGGTAGAGCGCGAAGTTGGGCGCGGTGCACATCGCGACCGCCTCCTGCTCCTTCGCGACGGTGAGGATCTTGTGCAGGCCGGCCTCCGCGCCGACCGGGACGACCGTCGCGCCCAGGTGCGCGAGCATCCTGACCGCGGGGACGCCGCCGGTGAACCCCTTGGCCAGCGACCAGGCGTGCAGCACCACGTCGCCGGCGCGGAAGCCGGCCGCGTAGAAGGCGCGCGCGCCGAGTTCGTTCCAGGTCGCGATGTCGGCCTCGGTGAGGCCGAGGTAGGACGGCGAGCCCGTGGTCCCGGAGGTCGCCTGGACCTGGACCAGCCGCGTCCGGTCGACGCCGAGGTGGCGGCCCAGCGGCGGCGCGGCGGCGAGCGAGGCGCGGATGTCCCGCTTGTCCGTCGTCGGAATCTTGGCCAGGTCGTCCCAGTCGCGGATCCGGTGGTCCGGGCCGACCCCGGCGGCATCGAAGAGGTCCGCGTAGAACGGGGAGCGGGACCGCACGTCGGCGATCTGGCGGGTCGCGCGCTCGAAGGCGTCCGCCACGACCTCGTCCCACGGCGCGCTCTCGGCGGCGGCGTAGACGTCGACTTCTTGTCCCACGAGGCACCTACCTTGGCTATTGGAGCGAGCGCTCCATCTATGTATTCAGACAGACTTCGGGATGTCAAGGGCGGTTCAGGGCCTGATCAGCTCGAATTCGGTCGGCGCGGCCGCAGGCCCGCGGCCTCGCAGTCCCAGCTGTCGGCGGTCACGCCGAGCTCGCGCAGGCGGTACTTCTGCACCCGCATGCTCGGCGTCTTAGGCAACTCGGCGGCGAAGCGGATGTAGCGCGGGACCATGTAGTAGGGCAGCCGCTCCACGCAGAAGTCGAAGAGCTCGCGCGGTTCCACCGGCTCGCTCGTCGTCGCCACGAGCATCACGTCGTGCTCGCCGAGCGGTGACGGGACGCCGATCGCGGCCGCCTCCACCACGCCCGGAAAGGTCGCCGCGGTCGATTCGATCTCCCAGGCCGATATGTTCTCCCCGCGGCGGCGGATCGAATCGGTCTTGCGTTCCACGAACGCGAGGTAGCCGTCCGGACGCCGCTGCACGAGGTCGCCGGTGTGGTACCAGAGGTCGCGCGTCACCGCCATGGTCTCCCGGTCGCGCCCTAGATAGCCGGACATCATCGAGGCCGGCTCCCGCGGCCGCACCACGAGTTCCCCCTCGTCCGCCTGCGCGCCATGCCCGTCGACGACCGCGACCTCATAGTGCGGCGAAGGCAGCCCGATCGCGCCGGGCTCGACGGCGTCGTAGGGCTGGACGACGGTCAGGCCCTGCTCGGTCGATCCGTAGCCGCACAGGATCCGCACCCCGAACCGGTCCTCGAACTCCCGGCCGAAACCGGCCGGCCAGGGGATGCTCCACACCACCCGGACGCGGTGCGCGCGGTCGTGCTCGTCCGGCGGCCGCTGGTGCAGCAGCGGCGTCATCGAGCCGAACGACCAGACGTGCGTGGCGCCCAGCTCGGCCATCCGCCGCCAGAAGCCGCGGGGCGAGAAGCGGGTGTCGACGATCGCCTGTCCGCGGTGGACGAGGGCGAGCTGCACGTTCACCGCCTGCGCGGTGATGTGGTAGAGCGGCAGCGGGGTGTAGAGCACGTCGCCCGGACCGAATCTCACCGCCCGCCCGGTGTCGTCGGCCCAGCACATGAAGTAGCCGTGCGGGCAGACGACGCCCTTGGCCGGTCCGGTCGTACCGGAGGTGTACATGACCGCGATCGGGTCCGCCGGGGTCAGCTTCGCCGGCGCGACCGGGTCGGCGCCGGCCACCTCGTCCCACGCCACGTGTCCGTGGCCCGGTTCTCGACCCGGCTCCGTCCCCCCGACCACCACGATGGTCTTCAGCGGCAGCGTCGGCAGCAGCGGCCGGACGACCGGCAGGAGGTCCGCCGCGACGATGAGCACGGTCGCGCGGCAGTCGGAGAGCACGTGGTGCAGCAGCGGTCCGCTCAGGTTCGTGTTGACCGGTACCTCCACCGCACCGAGCACGGCCGTGCCGAACCAGGCCAGCACCGCCTCCTCCCGGTTGGGCAGCATGACCGCCACCGGATCGCCCCGGGCGACGCCGAGCCGCGCGAGCCCGCCGCCGACCCGCAGCGCGGCGTCCGCGATCTCGCCGGTCGACCGGCGCGGCCCGGCGCCGACGGTGAGGAGCGGTGCGTCCGGTGCCTCCTCGGCCCGGCCGAGCAGCAGGTCCGGAAGCACGCGCTCGTGCAGCGGTACCGTGCGGCGCTCAGCCATGCCGGCCCTCCAGCGGGCCGGCGGCGCGGGTCAGCGCGCCGCGACCCCGTTGATCACCAGGTCGGCGAAGTAGTCGGCGATCTCCGCGCTGGTGCGCTCGCCGCCCGGCCTGAACCACTGGTAGCTCCAGTTGGTGAGGCCGAGGATGCCCAGCCGGGTCAGCCGGACGTCCAGGTCCGCGCGCAGCTCCCCGGCCTCGATCCCATCCGAAATGATCTTGTCGACCAGCGCATCGACCTGGTCGCGCTCCCGCTGGATGTCCTTGCGGGCCTCCTCGGGCAACGCGTGCTCCTCGCGCAGGAACACGGTGACCTCGGCCTGATGTGTCTCCACCACACCGAGGACCACGTGGATGAGGCCGCGCAACTGGTCGGTCGGTGCGGGCTTGGACTCGATCACCGCCGTCAGCCGGTCGATCAGGTCGAGGCTGAACGCGTGGTGCAGCTCGTAGAGCAGTTGACCCTTGGACTGGACGTGGTGGTAGAGGGAACTCTGCCCCACCGCCGCACGCTCGCCGATCTCGCGCACGGACGTCGCGGCGTAGCCCTGCTCCATGAACAGCTGAGCCGCGACCCCGAGGATCCGGGCCTTGACATCTCCACCCTTGGCCATATTTGCTCCAGTTCATCACGGTTCGGCCCGTTCCAGCAGAAGAGTGCAGTGGACCGCGAGCATGCCGCCGATCCCGGTGACCAGTCCCCGACGCGCGTCGGCGACCTGGGCCAGACCGGCCTCATGACGCAGCTGTTTCACGGCTTCTGTAATGTGGAACGCACCGTTGCCGGAGTATGACAATAGACCGCCGTGCGTGTTGATCGGGATCGATCGATATCCGGGCTGACTCCCGTCCGGACCACTCAGCGCCATATGCCGGCCGGCGACGTACGGACCACCTCCGCCCTTCTCGACAAGCCCCAGGTCCTCGACGGCGGCGAGCACGATCACGCTGAAGGCGTCGTAGATTTCGGCGAAGTCGAGTTCGGCCGGTCCGAACCCGGCCGCGTCGTAGGCCCGCCGACTCGCCGGACCGAAGCCGAAGCGGGTCAGGTCACCGCTCTGGAACGGGTAGTAGTAGTCGCTGTGCTGCGACGAGCCGACCACCTCGGCGCGCGGCTTCGCCGCGGCCCTGTCGTCGTCGACCGGTCCGACGACGACCGCGCCCGCGGAGTCGGACACCAGCGCGCAGTCGGCGGCGACCAGCGGCGTCGCCACCGGGCGGGCGCCGAGGACGTCGTCGACGGTCAGCGGGGCGGTGCGCTCGGCGCCGGGACGCAGCAGGGCGTGCTCGCGCTGGATCACCGGAATCATCGCCAGCTGCTCGCGGGTGGTGCCGTACTCGTACATGTGCCGGTGGGCGATGAGCGCGAGATTGGCCGGGATCAGCGGGCCGTACGGCAGCTCGTAGTCCGGATGGCCGACCTCGCCGATCATCGCGGCGATCGCGGCGTCCATCGTCCGCCAGCCGGTCTTGCGGTCGTCACCGAAGATCACCAGGACCCGGCGGGCCCGGCCGGTCTCGATCGCGGCGGCCGCGTTGGCCACCCCCACGAACGGCGCGGCGCCGCCGACGTGCGCCGAGTCGATGTAGCCGACCGTGAGCCCGAGGTACTCGGCGACCGCGGCGGAGAGCACCATCTTGGGCTCCGTCAGCGAGTACCCGACGACCAGGCCGTCGATGTCGTCCTTCGTGAGCCCGGCGTCGTCGAGGGCCCGCTTCGCCGCGAGCGCGTGCAACTGCATCGAGCCCGTGCCCTTGGGCGGATGGGTGACCTCGCCGATACCGAGAACTGCGGCACGGGTCATCGGACGGCCTCCTTGTTCGAGGTGGTGCGGTCCAGGACGCCGGGGTGCAACCCCTCTTCGCGGAGCACGAACTTCTGCACGCGTTCGGTGGGGGTCTTCGGCAGGGACGCGCGGATTTCCAGGTAGCGGGGGACCATGAACGCGGGCAGTTCGGCGTCGCAGTAGGCCCAGAGCTCGTCCGCGCCGAGTGACTCGCTGGGCAGGGGGACGACCGCGAGCTTGACCTCCTCCTCGCCGTGCGCCGACGGGACGCCGACCGCGGCCGACTCCAGCACCCGCGGGTGCACGTCGACCACCCGCTCGATCTCGAACGAGGAGATGTTCTCGCCGCGGCGGCGAATGGCGTCCTTGCGCCGGTCGACGAAGAACAGGTGGCCGTCGGAGTCGAGGTATCCCATGTCGCCGGTGTGGTACCACAGGTCGCGCATCACCTTCGCGGTCAGCTCGGGCTGCTTGTAGTAGCCGCGCATCATCGCGTCCGGGTGCTTCGGCCGGGTCAGGATCTCGCCCTTGACACCGGGGCCTACGATCTTGCCCTCGTCATCGGCCACCGCCACCTCGTACTCCGGGACGGGCCGGCCGCTCGATCCGGCGCGCACCTCGCCCGGCGTGCTGTAGCAGACGACGCTGCTCTCGCTGGTGCCGAAGCAGGGCAGCAGTGTCAGTCCGAACCGGGTCTCGAAGCCCGGATAGAGATCGTCCGGGATCGGCACCCCCAGTGCCCTGGTCACCGGGTTGTCGCGGTCATCGGACCGCGGGGGCTGCTTCCACAGGAATGAGAGCACGCCGCCGGTGAAGTTGAACAGCGTCACGCCGTGCTCCCGGCAGTCGTCCCAGAAGCGGGAGGCCGAGAAACCGGCCGCGATGGCCACCGCGGAGCCGGTCAGCAGCGCGGGCATGACCCCGAGGAACTGCGACATCGCGTGGTAGAGCGGCGGGAAGAGCAGGTTGACGTCGTCCGGGCCGACGTTCATGTAGCGCCGGTAGTTCAATCCCCAGTGGACGGCGCATCTGTGGCTCTCCATGACGCCTTTGGGAAAGCCGGTGGTCCCGCTCGTGTAGAGGATCGCGAGGAGGTCGTCGGGGGCCGGCCCGTCCTCCGGAGGTTCACCGGCGAGCGCGTCGAAGTCCAGAAGGGACACACCGGGTACGCCTGTGTCGCCGGCGTCGACGGCCACGATCCGCTCGACCGCGCCGAGCCGGCCGCCGAGAGCCGCGAACCGGTCCAGATAGCCGCCGTTGACGATCGCGACCGTGGCGTCGCTGTGGACGACCGGGTATTCCAGGCTGGCGCCGCGGAAAGCCGGGTTCACCGGCACCTCCACCGCACCGATGCGGGCGAGTGCGAACAGGGCGAGCAGGAACGGCACACCGTTGGGCAGCATCATCGCCACGTGGTCACCGCGGCTCACGCCTATCGCGGCGAGGCCGCCGGCGATCCGCTCCGACGCGGAGTGCACCCGCTCGTACGACCAGCGCTCGCCGCCCGGGGCGACCACGAACGTCCGGTCCGGGTCGGCCTCGGCTTGCATCCGGAGCAGGCCGCTGACGGTGGCGGCCAGCGCGACCTCTTCGTCGACGATCATGCATGCTCCTCCTGGATCAAGGACCACATCTGGGGCGATCCCGTGCTCCGGGTCACCTCACCGGCGGACAGCAGCAACACGAGATGGGCCAGGACCTCGCCGAGGGCGGCCCGTTTGAGATTGGGCACCAGCGACTCCCACGGGCGCGACCAGGTCAGGTCCTGCGCGAGATCCCAGGCCGTGCGCGGGCCGGGGACCAGTAGGGCCTTCACCTCCGACAGCCGCTCGTCGTGGTGCCGGATCAGCTCCTTGGCCCGCGCGGCCGGCCCGGTGAACGGCCACTCGTGCGCCGGCAGCACGAGCCCGGCCGCCGGATCGAGCCGGGCCACCCGGTCGAGGGACGCGAGGAAATCACCGAGCGGGTTCTCCCCGGACATCGGGTGCCATCCCACGTTCGGCGATATCCGGGGAAGCAGGTGGTCACCGCCGAAGAGCAGCCGCCGATCCGGGTCGTGCAGGCAGATGTGACCCGGCGTGTGCCCCGGGGTGTGGACGACGGTCAGCCGGCCGGTGCCGGGCAGCCGGTCGCCGTCGAGCGGATGGACGTCGGGCCGGGCGAGCAGAATCCGGCGCACCACCTCGTCGCCCGCGTCGGCGAGTTCGGGGTGCTCATCGACGCTCGCGCCGGCCGCCCGCAGCCAGGTCTCGTTGGTGCGCACCATCGCCTCGACCGCCGCCGCGTCCGAGCCGAAGAACCGCGCGTCGGCCTCGTGCAGGGCGACCCAGGCACCGGATTCGGCCCGGACCCGGCCGGCCAGCCCGTGGTGGTCGGGGTGGAAGTGAGTGGAGACGACGCCGCGCACGTCGCCGACCGCGGCGCCGAGCGTCGCGAGCCCGGCCGAGAGCGCCTCGTAGGTCGCGTCGCCGTCCCAGCCCGGATCGAGGAGCACCAGCCCGCCGGGGGCCTCCAGCGCGTAGCAGACCGTGTAGCGCAGCGGGTTGTCGGGAATCGGCACGGGCACCGCCCAGACATCCGGTGCGACCTGGCGGACCGCCATGCGCTCCGCGAGCGGCGGCTTATCCACGGCCGCTCCAGACTCCATGGCCGCTCCAGACGGTCGCGACGGCGGCGAGCCCGCGCGCGGTGCGCACCTCGACCTCGGCGGCACCGTCCTTGGTCGTCCTTACCCGCGCCTCGATGGTGTCCCCGACCGCCGCCGGCGCCACCATCCGGAGGTCGCGGCGCCGTACCGAGCGAACGCCGAGGTGCCGGCACGCCAGCCGGTCGGCCAGCCCCTGGAAGAACATCGTGTTGAGGTACGCCGCCGCCACACCCTGCGACCTGGCGTAGGCGTCGTCGTAGTGGCCCGGGAAGAAGTCGCCGGACGCCGCCACATTGTGCGCGCACAGTTCCCGGGTCACGGCGAGGGTGAACACCGGTTCGCCCTGCGGGGCCGGCGCGGGCGGCGTCGGCGCAGTGATCCGCGGTGAGTCGCTGCCGTAGCGGAACATCACGTTGGTGTGGTCGGCGGCCAACTCATCGTCCGTCCGGAACCGGGCACGGGTGGTGAGGAAATGGCCGGTGCCCAGGCGGGTCTTCTTCTCCGGCGACACCGACACGACGTCCTCCTCGAGCATGACCTCGTCGCCGGTGCCGATCTCGCGGTGGAAGACCGTGCTGGTGCTGACGTTGATCAGCGTGTCGCCGGGAAGCGGGATCCTGGCCCAGATGGGGGTGGTCGGCGCGTCCGGGCGCCACGGCAGCGGCAACGTGTAGGTGAGCAGCAGCCCCGGCGGCACCGGCTGCCGCGCCGCCGGCGTCCAGTAGCGGGGATCGTCGTCGCGGACCAGGGCGGCGAACGATTCCACCTGGCTGTGCCCGACCCGCCGGGTGCCGGGCCTCGGCGGTTCACAGCGGCCGACCCAGGCCAGTCCTTCCGCGATCTGGCCCCGTTGAAGAGCGAGCAGTTCCAGCAGCAGACTGTCGGTCATGAAGCCCCCACCGTCAGGCCCTTCCGGACCGCCGCCGCGGTGAGGGAGAGCGCATCGAGCCGGCGGCGGCCGGTGTCGAGGTCGCGCCAGGACAGGTCGACCGTGAACCGGGTGACGCCGTGCGAGGCATAGCCGGTGAGCAGGTCGCGCAGCTCGGGCGTACCCAGGGCACCGGACGGCGCGGCGATCCGCAGGCCGAGTTCCAAGGCGGCGGGATCCCGTCCGGCACGGAGGCATTCGCGGCGCAGGCGGGCCACCATGGCGCCCAACTCGTCGACCGGGAGTCCGGCGAGCGGCACCGCGCCGAGCCAGCCGTCCCCGAGCCGGGCCGCCCGGCGCAGCGCCGCCGGGCTGTTACCGCCGACGAATATGGGCACCGTCCCGTTGACCGGGGTGGGCCGGCAGTGCACGCCACGGGGCATGCTCACGTCGCCGTAGCGTCCCGGCGGGGGCTCCCCGGTCCAGCAGGCGCGCAGCAAAGCGATCGCGGCATCGGTCCGGGCACCCCGGCCGTCGTACGGCACGCCGAGCGCGGTGAACTCCTCGGCCAGCCATCCGGCGCCGGCGCCGAGCCGCAACCGACCGCCGGCGAGCCGGTCGATCGTGGCGAGCTGCTTGGCCAGCAGCACCGGCTGCCGCTGCGGAAGTACGCAGACCGCCGCGCCCAGCTCCACATCGCGGGTGCGTGCGGCAAGATAGGCGAGCGTCGCGATCGCCTCGTACCAGGGCGTGTCGGGGGGAAATCCGTAACCGCCGTCGTCGGTATAGGGGTAGCGCGAGCCCGTGCCGTCGACCAGCACAACATGGTCGCTGACCCAGATGCCGTCGAAGCCCGCGTCAGCGACCGCGTCGACCAGCGCGTCCAAGCCGAACTCGAGCGGCCCGCCATAGTGCGGTAGCTGGATGCCGAACCGGAGCACGGATCAGCCCTTCACCGGGAACTCGGTGGCGAGGAACCAGTCGATCGCCTTGGTCAAGTTGGGCTCGTCCTCCCGTACCCGGTCGGCCTCCTGGCTCTCGAACGCGGCACGCACCGCCTCGACGTCGTCGAACCACAACTCCGCGGCACCGTCGTACGGCCACTCCCTGCGCCCTCCCATGTCCAGCGCCGGGTTCTGCACGTACCGGCGCAGGCCGGGCAGCGCGGCGACGAGGTTCGCATGGTGTTCCTGCCAGTGAGCCCGGAAAGCGTCCTGCGTCAGCCCGTCCCTCTTGCGAACGAACGCCACGATCTTCACCATGGAGGGCCTCCGAATCTCTGAAGCGAGCGCTCCACCCACGGCCCACCATGCCGGATACCCAGCGCTTTCGTCAACGCCTCACTTCACACAAGCTCGGCACGCCTCTCCGCCTCCGAGCACAGAAACCACCGGGAAGGGGGCCCTTAGCCATCAATCGGGAAGTCAAGGAGCCAGACCGTCCCAGGCTCATCTGCACCAGGCGGGGTCCCGGCGAGGACGGCGGCGCCATCGCCGCCGTGAATGTCGATGTGCTGTTCGCAGCAAAGACCTTTGAACCGAGGGGAGCCGACCGGGGAGCCACCGTCATCAGCCTCGCCCAGTCTTGCCGCTACTTCCCCGGATGTTTCTCCAGGTAGAAGGCTCCCCGATCGACTCGGATCGACCTTGATCGACTGGTCGGCCGTGCCTGGGGGTCAAGGAGTCCTGACAGCCGTCAAGAGGTCCTGACGTTGCTCAGCTCGGCGCGTCGCATGCACAAGGTCTGCCGCCCGCATCATCAGGGGCGACAAAGTCACGACTTGTGCGCTGGTCAACAGGCACCGTCCGTATGAGCGAACACCAGGTCGCGGTCGCGGTGGGCGGCCCCGGCGGTGAAAGTGTCCGCAGCCCGGATGACCCAGGCTGCGGGGAGGCGCTTGCACGTCGGGCAGGCAGGGCCTCCGGCCTCGTCGCCTCGACGGGCACGGTCGGCGCCTGCTTCGACAACGCGGTGCTCGAAGCGTTCTGGTGCCGCTGCAGGTCGAGCTCCTCCCCCGGCGTCGCCTCGCCCACCAACGAACCCGATTTCGCCGAACGGTGGCGCACCAGTGCGCACGGCACCACGATCGCAGCGCCCACCTACTACGCCGCCGAATCGCGTCCGGCCTCAGCCCGGACGATACGTGCCGCCCCGCGAACTCACCGGGCGCGGCACCGTCTTCGCCCTGCGCGTGCGCGGTGACTCGATGATCGACGCCGCGATCTGGAGTCCACCGGGTTCGGTGAAGCCCGGCCTACTTGGCGCCATTTGGCGTTGGTGTGTTGATGGAACGGTAGTCGGCGGTCTCGTACTCGACGGGTGGGACATCGCCGATGGCGGTGTGCAGCCGGCGGTGGTTGTACCAGCCGACCTCGACGACCTGTTCAACCACGACATACACGGCGACCCCCACGTCGAGGCCGAGGCCACCCGGGGCATCTACCACCGCCCTGCGGCCGCCTCGGAGCAGGCGGCACCACCCGCTGGAAAAGCTCCCACAACTCCTCTGGCACCAGCCGCTCGACCATCTCCACCCGCTGACTACCGCTTCAAATCTAAATGACATGAGATCTTAGATTACGCGCATGCACCGGCGCCGCAGGTTTACCTGCGGGAAGGTGCACAAGCGCTTCTCTGGGGGGACCATGGTGGATAACCCGTCGTTCACCCAGGTGCAGAGGTTTTTGGCCAAAATTCTCCGGCAGTTCCCGTAGCCGGCGAAGGGCATGCGTTTCATCAAGAGTGTGCGGGTGCCATTTCGGCGTGTTGAAGAGCGGTGTTCTCGGCTCTGATGCGGGTCCTGAGGAGGCCCAGGTTCACGATGGTGAAGAGCAGGGCGGTGAGCCAGCAGGTGTGCACCAGCGGAAGGGCGATGCCCTCGGCGACGACCGCGACGTAGTTGGGGTGGCGCAGGCGGCGGTAGGGGCCCCTGTCCACCAGCGGCAGGGACGGAACGATGATCACCCGGGTGTTCCACCGCTTGCCGAGCGTGGCGATGCACCACCAGCGCAGCCCCTGCGCCAGGACGGCCACGCCCAGCATCGACCAGCCGAGGACCGGGATGAAGGGACGGTCGAGCAGCCACGCTTCCAGCAACGCGCCGCCCAGCAGGCCGACCTGGGCGGCGACGATCCACGGGTAATGCCGGCGCCCGTACTCCACACCGCGCCTGCTCCTGGCCCAGGCCTCATTACGACGCGCGACGATGAGTTCGGCGATCCGTTCGGCTCCGACGAGGGCTATGAGCAGCGTGAACGCGATCACGGGTTCACCAGCGCAGCAGAAGCAGCTCGGCGGAGAACCCCGGTCCGAGCGCTGTCAGCAGCCCTGTCTCGCCCTCCGGCGGGCGCCGCCGTTCGATCGTCTCCTGCAGCACGTTGAGCACCGAGACCGACGACAGATTGCCGACGCTGTGCAGGGAGTCCCAGGTCAGGTCGAGCTCGCCCTGGTCGAGTGCGAAGGCCTCGGCGATCTTCTCGATCACCTTCGGCCCGCCGGGGTGGCAGACCCACGAGGACACCTCGCCGGCGGACAAACCGTGCTCGCCGAGGAAAGCCGCCACGTCCTCGGCCAGCGTCGCCTCCACGTGGTCGACCAGGTCGGCGGCCAGGACGATGCGGAAGCCGTGCTCGCCCACGTCCCATCCCATGAGCCTCGCGGTGTCGGGATACAGCTTGCTGCGGGTCGCGACGATCCGCGGCCCCCAGCGGCCCGGCCCCGGCCCGTCGGTCCCCCGGTCGCCGCCGACCGCCACGACGGCCGCGGCGCCGTCCCCGAACAGGCCACTGGCCACCAGGTTCGCCAGCGAGTCGTCATCGCGCTGCGCCGTCAGCGAGCACAACTCCACGCAGACCAGGACCGCCACCTGGTCCGGCCACGCGCGCAGATAGTCGTACAGCCGCGACAGCCCCGCGGCGCCGGCCGCGCACCCCAGGCCGAAGATCGGGACCCGCTTGACGTCGTCCCGCATGCCCAGGCGCTGGACCAGGGCGGCGTCCAGCGAGGGAGTGGCGACGCCGGTCGAGGAGCAGAAGACCAGCTGATCGACCTGCGACGCGCCGACCCCGGACGCCTCCAGCGCTCCCCGGACGGCCCGCTCCCCCAGCGACAGCGCCGTATCGACGTAGGTGTCGTTCGCGGTGGTGAAACCCTCGAGATTCGCGTACTTCTCGATCGGCAGCGCCAGGTACCTGCCCATCACCTGGGTAGCGGCGTGGAACCGCTCCACCACCCGCCGATCAGCCCCTGTCGCCCCGACCACGGCCTCGGTGATCCGATGCTGGTCGTAGTGATGTTCCGGCAAGACGGTCTGCACAGCCGCTACGCGCATAACTCCCCCTAAGCC
>NZ_SMKB01000502.1:0-1030 GCF_004348575.1 Actinomadura sp. 7K534 | reverse complement strand
GACGGGTTGCGGCGCAGCAGCTCGCGGATCGCGCGGACGACCAGGTCGTCGGCGCGGGTCTCCGCGTACAGGCCCTTGGGGCCGGCCTTGCCGAACGGTGTGCGTACGCCGTCGACGAACACGACGTCGCGTGCGTTGCGAGGCACGGTGTCGTCCTCCCTTGGGGTTCGGTGGCGGTGTGGCCGGGCGGAGGCGGGCTCCGGGAAGGTGTCGGGGCTCGTGCCGCCCGGTGCCGGGAGGCGCGCCCGTTTCCCGGTGGCGCGCCGGCTCGCTGCGACACGCGCGGCGCCCGGCGGCACGAGTACCCGCGACAGCGATGCTACTCGCTGGTAACCACAAATGCTACTCGTCAGTAACCACTGACCGGAGTGTGGCCCCGGGCGCCCTTGTCCGGCCGGTGGCGGCTGGGTACCGTGGCTCGACGGAGGAGGGCACGGTGACGCACGCGAGGCCCGCATACCGGCCGGGGGCACGCCGCCGGATCGGGCATATCCGCGATCTCGCCGCGCTGCTGCTGCGCACCGGGCTGCTGTTCTCCGGCGGCCCGCGGCGCGTCCTGCGGCAGATCGGCACGCTGCGGCGCTGGGGCACCACCCTCGCCGGGCTCGTCGCCGCGGCCGCCGCCCGCTCCCCGTCGCGCCCCGCGCTGATCGACGACGAGGGCGCCCTCACCTTCGGCGAGCTCGACGAGCGCGCCGCGCGGCTGGCCGCCGGGCTGCCGCTGCAGGGCCCGCGGCCGCGCGTCGGGGTGCTCTGCCGCAACCACCGGGGCATGGTGGAGACGCTCGTCGCCTGCAGCCGGCGCGGCGCCGAGGTCGTCCTGCTCAACACGGGCTTCGGGAAGGGCCAGCTCAGCGCCGTCCTCAGCGAGCTCCGCCCCACCCTGATCGTCGCCGACGCCGAGTTCGCCCCGCTGCTGCGCAGCGTGCCGGTCGCGCTGCGCCGCAACGTCCTGTGGGCCGACCGGCGGCCGGGCCCGGCGCGGGAGGTCCCGCTCGCCGCGCCCGTCCCCCTCGACACGCTGCCGCCC
>NZ_SMKB01000501.1:0-1037 GCF_004348575.1 Actinomadura sp. 7K534 | reverse complement strand
CAGGGGTGAAGGAGATCACGGTGTCGCCGGCGCTGCGGCCGATGAGGCCGGCGGGGGTGTCGAGGGCGGCGATGCGGCCTTGTTTGAAGACGGCGATGCGGTCGCAGAGGCGTTGTGCCTCTTCCATGAAGTGGGTGACGAGGACGACGGTGACGCCGGAGTCGCGGATCTCTTCGATGAGTTTCCAGGTGTCGCGGCGGGCGCGGGGGTCCAGGCCGGTGGTGAGTTCGTCGAGGACGACGATGCGGGGTCGGCCGAGGAGGGCGAGGGCGATGAAGAGGCGCTGTTTCTGGCCGCCGGACAGCTTGCCGAAGCGGGTGGTGAGTTTGGTGGTGAGGCCGAGGCGTTCGGCGAGGGCACGCGAGTTCTCGGGTGCGGGGTAGAAGGCGCTGTAGAGGTCCAGGGCTTCGCGGACGGTGAGTTTTTCCTGGAGTTCGCTTTCCTGGAGTTGGACGCCGAGGATCGCGGTGAGCTCGTCGCGGTCGGTGGCGGGGTCGAGGCCGGCGACGCGGATGGTTCCGGTGTCGGGGCGGCGGAGTCCTTCGAGGCATTCGACGGCGGTGGTCTTGCCGGCGCCGTTGGGGCCGAGGATTCCGAAGATCTCGCCTTCGTCGACGGTGAAGGTGACGTCGTCGACGGCGGTGTGCGCGCCGTAGGTCTTGCGCAGGCCGTTGACTTCGATGATCGGCATGGTTCGAGGATGGCGCGGGGCGGTGCGGCGGGGCATCGTCCGGGGCGCTGGTCCTGCCATCAGCCGATCGGTTGATGGCGGGCTACGACCGTGCCGTTCCGGCCGGTCGTGTGGAAGCCGGGCGCGTGTTCAGTCGAGGAGGCGGGCGCGGAGGGCGTCGGTGTCGTCGGGGGTGAAGTCGCCGGAGGAGGACACCGTGATCCGGCTGTCCGGGGAAGCGGCGCGTGGACCGGGGGCCTCCTGCAGCGGGGCCGGCGGCCCCGCGCAGGCGGCGGTGCCGGAGGCGGCGAGTACGACGAGCTGGACGAGCAGGAACGCGGGCACGCGCATGAGAACTCCCCAAAGT
>NZ_SMKB01000500.1:0-1057 GCF_004348575.1 Actinomadura sp. 7K534 | reverse complement strand
GTGGGGGTCAGGGGGCGGCGAGCAGGTGGTCGCGGAGCCCGGCGCCGTACGGGGTCGGGGTGCCGTCGTAGGAGCTGATCAGGGAGGGGCCGCTGGAGCAGTCCCAGGTGTTCCACGTCCAGCCGAGGTAGGACGCGCCGTGCGCGTCGAGCCAGGCCATCAGCCTGTCGGCGTAGCCGTGGGCGCAGGTGTTCTCGCCGAACTCGCCGGCGACGAGCGGGACCTGCGCGGCGACGGGCGCGATCTGCTCGTCCCAGCAGGCCTCGTCGCTGCAGTAGTTGAAGTTGTAGGAGTGCCAGGACGCCGCCAGGTTCCCGGTCGGGTCGGACGGCTTCATCGCGAGCCACCGGCTGAGGTCGTTGCTGTAGCTGTTGCCGCCGGCCAGGACGACGTTGGCGGCGCCGGTGCCGCGGATCGCGTCGAGGAGGTCCTGCATCCCGGCCGCCTCGAAGGTCAGGCCGGGGCAGGCGTCCCCGCCGTCCCGCCAGCACCGCCACGCCTGCTCGTAGTCCATGACCTGGAGGTTGTTCGGGTACGGCTCGTTGAACAGGTCGAAGACCACGGCCCTGTCGCCCTTGAACGCGTCGGCCAGCTGCCGCCAGAAGTCGGGCGCGTACCGGGCGTCCGGCATGGGCTTGAGGCACTCGGCCGCCGCCGTCTCGCAGTGGCTGTCGTAACCCGTCCACAGGCCGTGGCTCCAGTGCAGCTCCAGGATCGGCGTGATGCCGTTCTCCTTGAGCAGGGCGACGTAGTCCTTGACCGCGTTCTGGTACGCGGCGCCGCGGTAGGCGGGATCGACGTTGTCCAGCCCCAGCCAGCAGTCGGAGTTGAGCGGCACCCGGACCGCGTTGACGTTCCAGCTCCTGATGGCGGCGACCGACGCGGCGTCCATCGGGCCGTCCCAGAAGGCGTAGCCCTGGACGCAGGCGAACTCCCCGCCGGACCTGTTGACCCCGCGGAGCCGGACGGTGCCGCCGCCGGCGTCCACGAGCCTGTTGCCCGAGACGCTCAGCTCGGGGGCCGTCCTGTCGGGCGGGTCGGTCGGCGGGTCGGTGGG
>NZ_SMKB01000499.1:0-1088 GCF_004348575.1 Actinomadura sp. 7K534 | reverse complement strand
GTCCACGACTCGGGCAAGGCATGGCGGGACGCCGGCGACTTCGCCGGCCTCGGCGGCGACCTCCCGGCGACGGGGCGGCCGTCGACGAGCCCCCGGTCCCCGGTCCCCCGGCAGGGCGGCGTGTGGCGAGGCGTGGCCGGTCGTGAGGTCGAGGCGGCCGGGGGCGGTGGTCAGGCGGGTTGGAGGGTGCGGGCGAGGGTGTAGGCCTGGGTGAGGTCGGTGCCGCGGTAGTCGAGGGCGGCGATGTCGGCGAGGTGGTGGTCGGCGTTGACGGCGACGGTGTTGGCGAGGTGCCGGAACAGCGGCGCGTCGGACATGGAGTCGCCGTAGGCGGTGCACTGGGCGGTGGTGAGGCCGTGGCGGGTGCGGAGTTCCTCGGTGATGCGGACCTTGTCGTCGGGGGTGAGGATGCCGGCGGGGTCGAGGGTGCCGGTGAACGGCATCGGGGGGAAGCGGGAGGCGATGACGTCGTCGAAGCCGTGGTCCAGGAGGCGGCGGGCGAAGAAGTCGGGCGACATGGTGATGACGGCGGAGTGCTCGCCGCGGGCGCGGATGTCGGCGCAGACGTCGGCGATGCCGGTGAGCCAGGTCGCGGCGGTGTAGGCGGTGGCGACGATGTCGGGGGTGAGGTCGCGCCAGAGCCGGTGGATCTGGGTGGAGAAGCCGCGGGTGTCGAGGGCGCCGGCGGCGAAGCGGGCTTCGAGGTCGCGGAGTTCGGTGAGGGTGCCGAGGTGCCGTGCGACTTCGAGGTTGGCGGTGGTGCCGGTGAGCAGGGTGCCGTCCATGTCGAAGATGTGGAGGTGCGTCACAGTCGGCAGTGTGGTGGAGGGGCCGGGCGGGATGCGAGCGATATTTCGGGGGTCAGTCGTCGTCGGAGGGCCAGATGGCGTAGGAGATGAGGACGGCGGCCCAGATGCCGAGTGGTGCGGCGGGCCAGTAGCGCGTCCAGTCCCCTTCGCGGAGTGCGGAGACGGCCCAGATGGCGGTCATGATGACCGCGGCGCCGGCCCAGTAGGACCATTCGCTGCGCCAGGCGCGCCGGTCGGCGCGGGCCTTGGCGGTGCGGCGGGCGGTTTCGGCGCTGTCTC
>NZ_SMKB01000498.1:0-1104 GCF_004348575.1 Actinomadura sp. 7K534 | reverse complement strand
CGCCCGGCCCGCCCGGCGATCTGGTGGAACTCCCGCGCCCGCAGCCGCCGCACCCGGTGCCCGTCGTACTTGCTCAGCGCCGTGAACACCACCGTGCGGATGGGCACGTTGACGCCGACGCCCAGCGTGTCGGTCCCGCAGATGACCTTCAGCAGCCCGGCCTGCGCGAGCCGCTCCACCAGCCGCCGGTACTTCGGCAGCATCCCCGCGTGGTGCACCCCGATCCCGTGCCGGACGAACCGCGACAGGTTCCGCCCGAACTTCGTGGTGAACCGGAAGTTGCCGATCAGCTCCGCGATCCGCGCCTTCTCCGCCTTGGTGCACACGTTGATGCTCATCAGCGACTGCGCCCGCTCGATAGCCGCCGCCTGCGTGAAGTGCACCAGGTAGACCGGCGCCTTCTGCTCGGCCAGCAGCTCCTCGATCGTCTCGTGCAGCGGCGTCACCCGGTAGTCGTAGATCAGCGGGACGGGCCGCTCCGCCGACGTCACCAGCGCCGTCGGCCGGCCCGTCCGCCGCGTCAGGTCCTTCTGGAAGAACGCGACGTCCCCCAGCGTGGCCGACATCAGCAGGAACTGCGCCTGCGGCAGCTCCAGCAGCGGGATCTGCCACGCCCACCCCCGCTCGGGCTCGGCGTAGAAGTGGAACTCGTCCATCACCACGACGCCGATGTCGGCGTCGGCGCCGTCCCGGAGCGCGATGTTCGCCAGCACCTCCGCCGTGCAGCAGACGATCGGCGCGTCCGCGTTCACGCTCGCGTCGCCGGTCATCATCCCGACGTTCTCGCGCCCGAACATCTCGCACAGGTCGAAGAACTTCTCCGACACCAGCGCCTTGATCGGCGCCGTGTAGAACCCCACCTGCTCCCGGCCGAGCGCGGCGAACAGCGCCCCCGCCGCCACCAGGCTCTTGCCCGACCCGGTCGGCGTCGACAGGATCACGTTCGCGCCCGACACCACCTCGATGAGCGCCTCCTCCTGCGCGGGATACAGCGTGATCCCGCGCCCCGACACCCACCGCTCGAACGCCTCGAACAGCGAATCGGCGTCGGTGTCGTTTCCGGAGGGAAGTTCATCAATGAGGCTCACCCCTCCATCCTGCCCC
>NZ_SMKB01000497.1:0-1105 GCF_004348575.1 Actinomadura sp. 7K534 | reverse complement strand
GGGCGTTCCCAGTCGGGGTGGCCGTGGGCGGCGGTGGGGTCGCCGCCGTCGGGGGCGAGGAAGTCGGAGATGACCACGCGGAGGCCGCGGCGGGTCTGGCCGCGGTCGAGCGAGGTGATGGCGGCGGCGAGGTCGCGTGGGGCGGTGCCGCCGGTTCCTCCGGTTCCTCCGGTGCTGTTGCTGGGGGCGCCGTCGTCGACGGATCGGGCGTCGAGGCAGGCCTGGAGGAGGGCGTAGAGGGCGGCTTTGCCGGTGCGGGCGGGCCAGCGGCGGATGCCGTCGGTGTGCAGGAGGTAGGCGCCGGCGCGGTCGCCGAGGCGGACGGTGAGGAAGCCGACGGCGGCGAGGGCGGCGACGGCGAGGTCGCGTTTGGTCATGGTCTCGGTGCCGAAGTCCATGCTGGGGGTGAGGTCGACCAGGGCCCAGGCTTCGAGTTCGTGGTCGGCGATGAGGTCGCGGACGTGGGGGGTTGTGGTGCGGGCGGTGACGGCCCAGTCCATGTGGCGGACGTCGTCCTCGCCGGGCTGGTAGAGGCGGGCTTCGGCGAGTTCGGTGCCGGGGCCGGGGAGGAGGCCGAGGTGTTCGCCGTTGAGGAGGCCGTCGAGGCGGCGGGTGACCTGGAGTTGGAGGCGGCGCAGGGTGCGTTCGGGGGCGAGGTGGGCGATCTTGCCGCTGCGCCGCTGCCGGCCGGTTCCCGTCATGCGGTGGTCACCGCCGCTGCGGAGTGGTTCCACACGACGCGGGGCGGGGGGACGGCGGTGAGGATCTGGGCGATGACGTCGGCGGCGTCGACGCCGTCGGCGAGGGCGTCGAAGGTCAGGACGAGGCGGTGGGACATGACGTCGCGGGCGACGGCGCGGACGTCGTCGGGGAGGACGTAGTCGCGTCCGGAGAGCAGGGCGAGGGCGCGGGCGGCGGCGGCGAGGCCGAGGGTGGCGCGGGGGCTGGCGCCGATGTCGATGACGCCGCGCAGGTCGGGGAGGCGGTACTGGTCGGGTTCGCGGGTGGCCATGACGAGGCGGACGATGTAGTCGGCGATGAGTTCGTGGACGGAGACCTCTTCGGCGGCGCGCTGGAGTCCGGCGAGGCGGTCGGTGTCGAGGAT
>NZ_SMKB01000496.1:0-1106 GCF_004348575.1 Actinomadura sp. 7K534 | reverse complement strand
GTGGTAGGGGTGGGGCATGATCGGAGACCGCGAGTCGCGGGAGTCGCCGGCGGAGCGTCATCGCAGGCCGGAGGATGCCGCCGACAACGCCGTCGCCGCGGCGGGGCGGATCACGGAGGCTCTGGAGACCACCGAGCAGGCGCGGGGGCATCTTTACGCGTTTCATCAGTTGACGGGGCGGGCCGACGGGCAGCTCGACGCGGCGGTGGAGCTGTTGCGGGCTGCCGGGCACGATGATCTGGCTGACGAGGTCGAGCGCGAGTTGATCGGGCGGAACGTGCTCTCGGGGCGGTGGACGTTCCAGGTCGTCGAGGAGTACGACGACGGGTATTACCAGGAGTTCCGGTCCATCGAGGGCAAGGTGCGGGGACGCCTCATGGAGGGGCGGCGGCACGTCTTCGAGGCCGAGATGAAGGAGCGGCGGCGGACGCACGGGCTGCCGGATCATGTCGCCAGGCCGGGCGACGAGGACTAATCCACGCGGAGGGCCGGCGGGTAGGGGGCCAGGTAGGTCTGGTCGGCCAGGTAGGTGTGGTTCGTGGCTTCCGCGTAGTGGCGCAGTAGGTCGATCGGGGTGCGCAAAGGCGCCTCGCCCTGGTGGTAGGAAGCGATCGCGGCGACTACCTCGTGGCGTTCGGGCGGGTCCAGGCGGTTGCTCAGCGGGCCCAGGACGTGGCTGAGGGCGTTGGTGTGGCGGCCGGGGGTCGGGGAGACGGCGAATGCTTCGGTGAAGGCGCGGCGGTACTCGGTTTCCAACGCGGTGGCGGGTCGTGTGCCCGCTTGGGCGACTGTGCGGCCCATGTGCCGGTAGGCCGCGGGGTCGTGGGCGAGGATCTGCAGTTTGTGGCGGCTGTGGAAGGCGACCAGGTCGCCGGGGCGCCAATCTCCGGCGAAGAATTCGCGGAGGCGGGCCTGGGCGTAGAGGCGCTCGATGAAGTGTTCGCGGAGTTCGGGGTCGTGGAGGCTGCTTGCGGGCAGGTGCGGAAGGGCTCCGGGGGATTGGGAGTCTGAGATGTAGCCGTCTGGGTCTTCGTCCGGGGGGACGCAGTCGGCGTGGGCTGCCAGGGGGTCGGAGGTGAGGAGGTGGCTTGGTGCTGCTAGGCGGG
>NZ_SMKB01000004.1:0-95335 GCF_004348575.1 Actinomadura sp. 7K534 | reverse complement strand
GCCCCCGCCTGGCCCCGCGGCGCCTGACCCGCGACGCCTGACCCGCGACGGCACGGCGTCCCCGCGGACCCTTGCCCGCATGCGGCCCCCTCGGTCGGCGGTCGTGCCGGTGGGGGCATGCCGAAAGGCGCGCCGGTGCCGGCGCGCCTTCGGGTGGTGCGGGATCAGCCGGCGAGGGTCTTGAGGTGGTCGAACTGGCCGGGGGCGCGGCCCTCGCCGGCGGGGCCGCGGTACGCCTGCGCGATGTCGAGCCAGCGGTCGGCCTCGGCGCCGGTCGCGGTCACCGCGAGGTCGGCGCGGTGGCGGCGGCGGGTGACCAGGAGCGCGAAGTCGACGGCGGGGCCGGTGACGCGCTCCGCGGAGTCGGCCGGGCCGTACTCCCACACCTCGCCGGACGGCGCGGTGATCTCGTAGCGCAGCTGCACGGGCGGGGTCGGCAGGCCGCGGGACAGGTAGCCGAAGTCCCAGGTCAGCGTCGCGAAGATGACCAGGTGGCCGATGCGGTCGGTGCGCTCGGGGCGGATCCGCAGGGTGTCGGCGATGTCCTGGCCGTGCGCGAACAGCTCCATCATCCCGGCGCAGGCCAGGACCGCCGCGGGCAGCGGGCGGACCAGCCACGGCACGATCGCGCCCTCCGGCAGGTCGGTGAGCGCGCGGACGGCCTCGGCGCTCTCCTGCCGCCAGCGGGCCAGCAGCTCGGCGGGCGAGTCGAGCGGGTAGCCCTCGAGCGCGCCGTTCACGGCGGCGTTGAAGTCGTCGATGTTCGAGGTGAGCGCGGTGAAGGTGTCGGGGTCGGAGGCGGCGAGCCCGGCCAGCCGGAACACGAAGGACAGGTGGGCGACCTGCTTGGCGATCGTCCATCCCGGCGCGGGCGTCTCCAGCGCCCACTGCCGCTCGTCCAGGGCGGCCACCATCCTGTCCACCAGCTCGGTCTCGGTCGCCAGGTCGGCGAAAACGTCGTTCATCGGTCCGTCCTCTCGGTGTTGATCGGCTCCGCCGATACGGTGTTCGACCAGCCGCCCACGGTCAGCGCGGCGGTCATGGCGGCCCACGAGGTGAGTTCGATCAGGGCCCGGTCGTCCGATCCGGTCCGCCGGAACGCCTCGACCGCACCGGGGCCCGCGCGGTAGGAGGCCAGCGCCGTGAGGAGCGCCAGCCGGCCGGCGGGCCGGTCGGCTGGAGGCAGCCCGGTCACCAGGTCGCCGGGCCAGCCGCCGGACAGCGGCGGCTCCGTGCCGTCCCAGTCCGCCAGCGTCGCCGTCACCAGTTCGCGGACCGAGCCGGGCACCGAGCGGACGCCCGCGGCCTCGACGGCGGTGGACGCCCGCGCGAACGCCTCGGTCACGGTGGGCGACCCGGCCGCCCAGCCGAGCGGTACCGCCGGTTCGGCCGGTGGGAGGAGGTCCAGCGAGGCGCCCGGCGGATGCGTGCCGAGCGTGGCGCCCCGCAGCACCCTGACGAGCAGGCGCAGCAGCCCCCCGCGCGCGGCCGCCGGCAGCCCCGGAGGAAACGGCGACTCCCGCAGGAACACGTTGACCATGCGGTTCAGGTAGTGGAACGTGACCGCCACACCGGCCAGCTCCGCGGCCTCCGCGGGGGACCCCGGCGGCCGGCCGCGCCGCGCCGGGTCGCGCCGCCCGGACGCGCCCGCCCACCGGACGATCTCGCGCAGCCCGGCGTCCCCGATCGCATCGGCGCCGCCGGTGGCGACGGCGGTGGCGTCCCGGGCGGCGGACCCGTCGTCCGCCAGGCCGCGCAAGGTCGCCGCGTGCACGTCCACGCAGTACGGGCAGGTGTTGGACCGGGACACGGCGGCGCCGACCGCCTCCTTGACCGCGCGGCCGGTCACGCCGGTGGCCACCAGCGTCTCGCGCAGGATCACCCACGACGCGGCGAGCGCCTGCGGCGACGGCGAGTGCAGGGCGATCGGCGGGGCCAGCATGCCGAAGTCGCGTTCGACCTGGGCGTAGACCTGGGCCACCAGGTCCCCGGCGGCGGGCGGCGGCACCGGCGTGACGTGCCTGGCCTGGCCCAGCGAACTGCGGCGGGCGACGCGGATGAACATGCCGTTCCCCCTCCTCAACCGCGGACCAGGCCGGGCAGCAGGTCCCGGACGCCGCGGCGTCCCGCGGTGGACCCGTCCGGGGCGGGCGCCCCGTAACCGACCTCGATCCCGCGCCGCCGCGCGGCCTCGACGATCCCGGGCATGGCCCGCTCGGCCAGCGCCGCGATGGTCATCGCGGGGTTGACGGTGAGGGCGCCGGGGACCGCGGACCCGTCGGTGACGAAGATCCCCGGGTGGCCGCGCAGCTCGTGCCGGTCGTCGAGCGCGGAGGTGGCCGGGTCGTCGCCGATGCGGCAGGACGCCAGCGGGTGGACGGTGTAGGCGCCCACCACGTCGTTGGTCCAGGGCGCGACCTTGGCCAGCCCGTCCCGCTCCAGGATGTCCTTGCAGGCCGCGTCGGCCTCCGCCCAGCCGCGCAGCGTGTTGGGCGTCGGGTTGTAGCGCAGCGGGCCGCGGCCCAGCATCTGCTGGGAGATGCGGACGGCATTGCCGGTCGGCGGCGGCGGGCCGAAGACGCCCTCGTTGTCGTCCTCGGTCATCTGGAAGATGATCAGCCAGTTCCGCCACTGGTCGAGCATCTTCTTCTTCTCCACACCGAAGAAGGTCGGGGCGTCCGCGCCGGGCGCCTGCGCGAGGATGGTGCCGAGGCCGGGCGGGAAGTAGAGCTGCTCCAGCGAGAACCGGCTGTACTCGGGACGCGAGCCGTCGAGGTAGTCCCAGCACGCGACGGTCGGGCCCTTGCCGATCTGGAAGGCGCCGTAGGGCCGCCCGCCCGGGCCGGTGAGCCCCAGTACGTCGCGCACCCGGTCCTCGTCGAACACGGCGGTGTTGAGCCGTTCGCCGTTGCCGGAGAAGTACCGGCCGACGGCGTGCGGCATGGAGCCCAGGTACGGCTCGGAGCGCTGCAGGATCACCGGCGTCGCGCCCGCCCCGGCGGCCACGATGACGAGCTTGGCGTCGATGACGCCCCCGCCGACGGTGACCCGGTAGTCCTCGTCGTCGATGACGTTGTAGTGGACGCGGTACCCGCCGTCGTCCGTCCTGGACAGGTACTGGACCTCGTGCAGCGGACGGATCCGCGTCCCGTGCGCGATGGCCGCGGGCAGGTAGTTGAACAGCAGCGACCGCTTGGCGTCGAAGCGGCATCCGGCCATCATCCAGTTGCAGTTCGTGCACGTGGAGGTGTCGATGCCGACCGGGACGGGGTTGGCGGTGTGCCCGGCGTGCGCGCAGGCCGCCGCCCACAGGCCGCCCGGATAGCTGACGTCGTTCCAGTCCTGGGTGCGGGCGGGGATCGCCTCGGCGACCCGGTCGTACCAGGGGTCGAGGGCGTCCCGGTCGATCATCGCCGGCCACATGCGCCGGCCGATGCCGCCGTGCCGTTCGAAGACGAACCGCGGTGCCCGGGGCAGTGCGGCGAAGTAGACGACGCTGCCCCCGCCGACGCAGTTGCCGCCGAGCAGGCTCATCCCGTCCCCGGCGACGAAGTCGAACACCTTGGTGTAGGACGAGCCGAGCAGGTAGTCCTGGTCGAAGTCCTTGCCCTCCAGCCAGGGGCCGCGCTCCAGCACCTCCACCTTCGCGCCGCCCGCGGCCAGGTGGTAGGCGGCGATCGCGCCGCCGAAGCCACTGCCGATCACGAGGACGTCGGTCTGTTCGGCGGCGGTCATCCCAGGCTCCCTGATTCGATCGTGTCGGGGTGGAGGTCCGCCAGTGCGCGGCCGTAGGAGTACTCGGGGAAGCGCCACAGCCCGTCGGAGTCGGGGTGGGCGAACCCCATGGCGGTCAGGCCGGGGTGCCCGTCGGCGAGCGCCTCGGCGGTGTGCCGGTGCGCGGCGCTGTCGTAGGCCATGTTGCTGAACAGCGCCAGCAGCACCCAGAACTCCTTCTCCGGGTGCCCGGGGTCCAGCAGCCGCTGGACGAGGGCGGTGCGCTGACCGAAGTCGAGCGCGACGAACGGCGGCACCTCGTCGTCCAGTTCCGCTCCGTGCTCGGCGGCGAAGGCCCGGGCGTGCTCGTTCAGCAGGCCGACCAGCTCGGGCAGGGCATCGGTGATCCCCGTCGCGTCCCACGCCAGCAGCTCCAGCGCTCCCGCCTCGACCGCCCCGGGCCCGGGGGCGGCACCCGCGATCGCGCGGTCGTCGGGCGACCGCTTCTCGCCCGGGACGATGGTGTCCGCGAACGCCTCCAGCGTCAGGACCCTGGTCTGTTCCGCACCCGGCGGATCTGGTCTCACGGCCTCTTCCCTTCGTCCTGGGCCACGTCGTCCGGCCGTTTCAGGGTGTGGCGCCCCGCCTTCCGCAGGCATCTTCACAATTGCTTGGCTCCGGTCCGAGAACGGCAATAGGCGATGGCGCAATACGGGAGTAACCGGCTACATATCGCAGCAATACGGAGGATGTTACTCCGACCCGGAAAGCTGACGATGGCATGGCGCAAGCCGACCGCCGACAAGGTCATGGGGATGGCCAAGGAGGGATACTCGATGCCGACCACCCTTGGCTCGATTCGAAGACTGATCATGACTCCCGCACTGGCGGACGTGACCGCGGCAAAGCGCGGTTTTCCGGTACGGGAATCGGAGATCACACGCCATCTGGAAGCGATCCCGCAATCGGTGATCTGCGGCTTCGAATGGGGCATCGACGCGCGCGGGCTGTGGGAGGTCGAACGCCGGCTGAACCAGATCCAGCCGGAACTGCGCGGCTTCGCCTACGAGGGCGCGACGATGGCCTTCACCATCGTGGACACGATGGGGCGGCGCGGCCACCGCACCCGCGAGCTGCTGGAGGGGCCGGGAAGCCCGCACATCTTCCTCGCCTACATCGGGATCGGCTTCGCGATGGCGCGGCTCCCCCGGCCGCTGTGGAAGAAGGTCCTTCCCGACCTGCACGGCTCGCCCTACCACCCGACGATGAGCTGGCTGGCCGTCGACGGCTACGGGTTCGACCGCGCCTACTTCGACACCGAGCGGTGGGTCGACCGGCAGCACCGGCCCAAGCCGTATCCCTGGCTGGGCTCGCCCGACTACTTCGACCGGGCCGTCGACCAGGGCATCGGCCGCTGCCTGTGGTTCATCCACGGCGCGCAGGCCGCGGACGTCGCGGCACGCATCGAGGGGTTCGCGCAGGAGCGCCGCCCGGACCTGTGGAGCGGGGTCGGCCTGGCCGCCACGTTCGCCGGCGGCGCCGACGCCGCCGGCCTGGAGTCGCTGCGCCGGCTGTCCGGCGCGCACGCCGCCGACCTGGCCCAGGGGTCGGTGTTCGCGGCGAAGGCCCGCACCTACGCGGGCCACGTGCCCGAGTACGGCGCGGCGGCCACGCTGGCGCTCACCGGGCTCTCCCCCGAGGCCGCGACCACCCTCGCCGACGACTCGGCCGTCCCGGAAACCGCGGGAGGCGCCGGCCTCCCCGCCTACGAGATGTGGCGGACGAACGTACGGAGGCATTTTCTCTCCGTCGTCGAGAACCGCACCGCCTGACCATTCGGACAGGCGATGAGAGTGCTGCAAACCGCGGATTGAAGGAGTAGAGATGGCCAACGGCTGGCGCTCGCTCAGGCGCCGGATCCTGACCCCGAGCATGGACGAGACCAAGCTCGAAAAACGCGGTTTCCGGGAGAAGAACCCGGCCGCACGCGAGATTCTCGAAACCGTTGGGGAAATGTTTCTCACGGGTTACGGCCACGCCGCCGAGGAAGACGACATCCCGGCTCTCGAACGCTGTTTGGCAGCGCTCCCACGGGACTTCCAGGGCTTCGCCTACGAGGGCGCGGCGATGGGGCTGGCCGTCCGGGACGGGCTGCCCTTCTCCCGTGGCGGGAGGGTCGACCGCCTCCTCGCGGGCGAGGGCGGCCGGCACGTCTACATGGTCTACGTGGGGATCGGCTGGGCGATGGCCCGGCTGCCCAGGTTCCGCTGGCCCGAGAGCGAGCGGACCGACCCGCTGCTGCGGTGGCTCGCGCTCGACGGCTACGGCTTCCACCAGGCCTATTTCCACACCCGCAAGTACGTGCACGAGCAGTACCGGGAGACCGCGTTCCCCTGGCCCGCCGAGCACCGCGGGTACGCGCCCCGCGCGATCGACCAGGGCGTCGGGCGCGCGATGTGGTTCGTGGCGGGCACCGATGTGCGGGAGGCCGTCGACCTGATCGAGCGGTTCGCCCCGGAGCGCCACCCGGACCTCTACGCCGGTCTCGGCCTGGCCGCGACCTACGCGGGCGGTGCCGACGAGGAAGAACTCCAGCTGCTGCGCGAGCGCGCCGGGGAGCACCGTCCCCAGCTCGCCCAGGGCAGCGCGTTCGCGGCCGAGGCCCGCTTGCGGGCAGGGCTCGCGACCCCGAACACCGCCACCGCCACCCGGGTGCTCTGCGGCATGACGCCCGAGCTGGCGGCACAGGTGACCCATGAACTGCT
Source organism: Actinomadura sp. 7K534 (assembly GCF_004348575.1). NCBI lineage: Bacteria > Bacillati > Actinomycetota > Actinomycetes > Streptosporangiales > Thermomonosporaceae > Actinomadura > Actinomadura sp. 7K534. The sequence goes on along the minus strand of NZ_SMKB01000004.1, from coordinate 88,856 downwards.
GCCGGAGACGGCGGCGACGGACGGCGAGCTGCCCGCCTACGAACTGTGGCGCGCGCGCATCGCGGAAGCACTCATCACCCGCGGAGGTGTTCGAAGGTGACCACATCGCTCCGGTTCCTGTACCGGCAGCTGCCCGGAGTCATCGCGCTCGTACTGATGGTGAGCGTGTTCTTCGCGGTCCGGCTGCCCTCCGCCTCCAGGGCCGAAAAGGACGACCTGGCGAAGCGCTACGCGTTCGAGCCGCACTCGATCGCGTTACCCGGCGGCTACACGCAGCAGTCCATCCGCAAGGTGAACAAGGCGTACAAGCACATCGACGCGTGGATCTCCTCGGTCGGCTCGGCCGTCGCGATGAACGACCTCGACGGCGACGGCCTGCCCAACGACCTGTGCATCACCGACCCGCGCATCGACCAGGTCGTGGTGACGCCCGTTCCCAACGCGAAGGGCGACCGGTACAAGCCGTTCGCGCTGAGCGCCGGCTCGCTGCCGATGAACCACCTGATGGCCCCGATGGGCTGCGTCCCGGGCGACTTCAACGAGGACGGCCGGATGGACCTGCTGGTCTACATGTGGGGCCGCACCCCGATCGTCCACCTGGCGCGGTCGAACGCCAAGACGCTGGACGCGTCCGCCTACCAGGCGACCGAGCTGGTCCCCGGCGTCGCCAGCGGCGACAGGTACATCGGCCCGCAGTGGCACACCAACGCCGCCACCGTGGCCGACTTCGACGGCGACGGGCACGCCGACATCTTCATCGCCAACTACTTCCCGCACAGCCCGGTGCTCGACCCCGCGGCCGACGGGGGCGTGTCGATGAACCGGTCGATGTCGCACGCCTACAACGGCGGCGAGGACTACTTCTTCCGCTGGACCGCCGGCACGGGCGGCGCCCGGCCGACGATCGCCTTCCAGCGGCACGACGACGTGCTCCCCAAGAAGGTGTCCAAGGGCTGGGCGCTGGCCGCCGCGTCCAACGACCTGGACGGCGACCAGCTGTCCGAGCTGTACGTGGCGCACGACTTCGGCCCCGACCGGCTGCTGTACAACCGCTCGGTGCCGGGCCGGTTCCAGTTCTCGGTGGTGGAGGGCAAGCGCCGGCCGGCGCTCGTGCCCAAGTCCAAGCAGGTCGGCACCGACTCCTTCAAGGGCATGGGCGTCGACTTCGGCGACCTCAACGGCGACGGCCTCTACGACATGTTCGTCAGCAACATCACCACCTCGTTCGGCCTCGAGGAGAGCCACTTCGCGTTCGTCAACGCGGCCAAGAACCAGAACGTCGTGCGCGCCAGGCTGAACGCGGGCGAGTCGACCTGGGAGGACCGCAGCGCCCCGCTCGGCCTGGCCTGGTCCGGCTGGGGCTGGGACGCGAAGATCGCCGACTTCGACAACAGCGGCACCCCGGTGGTCGCCCAGGCCACGGGCTTCATCAAGGGCGAGGTCAACCGGTGGCCGCAGCTGCAGGAGCTGGCCGCGTCCAACGACGGCGTGCTGGAGCACCCGATGTGGTGGCCGAACGTCACCGCGGGTGACGACATCGGCGGCAGCCAGCGGCTGCACTTCTTCGTCAAGGGCGAGGACGGCCGCTTCGTGAACCTGGCCCACGAACTCGGCCTCGCGGTCCCCGTGCCCACCCGCGGCATCGCCACCGGCGACGCCGACGGGGACGGGCGGCTGGACTTCGCCGTCGCACGGCAGTGGGAGGACCCGGTCTTCTACTCCAACGTGAGCCCCTCCCCCGGTTCCTACCTGAACCTGCGGCTGGTCCATGCCGGTCAGAAGGACGAGGGCCAGAAGGGCGCGGACGAGCCCGCCGACGGCGACATGCCGGCCCCCGGCTCCCCGGTGGTCGGCGCCCAGGTGGCCGCCACCACGGCCGACGGGCGCAAGGTGGTCGGCCAGGTCGACGGCGGCAGCGGCCACTCCGGTAAGCGCAGCCACGAGATCCACCTCGGGCTGGGCGCGACCGAAGGACCGGTGACGGTCATGCTCTGCTGGCGCGATCGCACCGGTCAGCCCCGAGAACAGCACATCCAGCTCACGGCGGGCACGCACACGCTCGTCCTGGGCACCGAGGCCACCGAGAGGTGACGGACATGCCCGAGACCAAGCAGTCGCCCCAGACCGAGCAACCGCCCGAGGCGAAGCCGGCACCGCGCCACGACCCGAAGGTCACCACGGCCCTGCGCCGCTTCGCGATCTCGATCAGCATCTTCAACCTCCTCGGGTACACCGTCCTGGGGTTCGAGCAGCCCTGGCTGTGGCCGTTCATCGCGCTGGCCACCGGCTACACGGTGGAGATCGCCCTGGAGGCGCTGGCGTCGCGGATCGAGGCCCGCGCGCCGCGCTACAAGGGCAACGGCCCCCGCGGGCTGATCGAGTTCCTCTTCCCCGCGCACATCACCAGCCTCGCCATGAACATGCTGCTGTACGTCAACGACCGCGTCGAGGTCATGATGTTCGGCGTGCTGGTGGCCGTCGGCACCAAGTGGGTGCTGCGGGCGCCGGTGCGCGGCCGGCTGCGGCACTACATGAACCCCTCGAACTTCGGGATCACGATCGTGCTCCTGCTGTTCCCGTGGGCCAGCATCGCGCCGCCCTACCACTTCACCGAGAACGTCAGCGGCATCGTCGACTGGCTGGTCCCGGCGATCATCATCGTCGGCGGCACCATGATCAACGGCAAGCTGACCGGCCGGATGTGGCTGATCATGGGCTGGGTCAGCATCTTCGCGGTGCAGAGCATCGTGCGCGGGCTGATCCTCGACGTCTCGACCGCGGGCGCCCTGATCATGATGTCCGGCGTCGCGTTCGTGCTGTTCACCAACTACATGATCACCGACCCCGGCACCACCCCGTCCCACCCGGCCGCCCAGTTCGCCTTCGGCGGCGCGGTCGCGATCGTCTACGGCTTCCTCACCGGCGCCAGCATCGCCTACGGCATCTTCTTCGCCACCGCGATCGTCTGCCTGGGCCGGGGCCTTTTCCACTGGTCGCTGCACTTCATCGAGCAGGCCCGCAAGCGCTCGGCGCCGCCGGCCGGGGTGGAGACCCCCGCGGCCACGTTCCTCAGCTCGGCCAACGGGGCGTCCGCGCCCGGGACGCCCGGCTCTGAGAAGGAGGTCGTTCCTGCATGACCAGGATCGCGATCGTGGGCATGGCGTGCCGCTATCCGGACGCCACGTCACCGAAGGAACTCTGGGAGAACGCGCTTGCCGGGCGCCGCGCGTTCCGCCGCCTGCCCGATGAGCGGATGCGCCTGGCCGACTACTGGGACGCGGACCCGGCCGCGCCGGACCGCTTCTACGCCCGCATGGCCGCGGTGATCGAAGGCTACGAGTTCGACCGGATCGGCTACCGGGTCGCGGGCAGTACCTACCGCTCCACCGACCTGACGCACTGGCTGGCGCTGGACACCGCGGCCCGGGCCCTGTCCGACGCGGGGTTCCCGATGGGCGAGGGCCTGCCGCGCGAGCGCGTCGGCGCGATCGTGGGCAACACGCTCACCGGGGAGTTCTCCCGCGCGAACGTGATGCGGCTGCGCTGGCCCTACGTCAGCCGGACGGTGTCCGCCGCGCTCAAGGAGCAGGGCTGGGAGGACGACCGGCTCACGGACTTCCTGTCCGGGCTCGAAGAGCGGTACAAGAGCTCGTTCCCGCCCATCGACGAGGACTCCCTGGCGGGCGGGCTGGCCAACACCATCGCCGGCCGGCTGTGCAACTACTTCGATTTCAACGGCGGCGGCTACACCGTCGACGGGGCCTGCTCGTCCTCGCTGCTGTCCGTGGCGACGGCGGGCGGCCTGCTCGCCGACGGTGACATCGACGTCGCCGTCGCCGGCGGCGTCGACCTGTCGATCGACCCGTTCGAGCTCATCGGGTTCGCCAAGACCGGGGCCCTGGCCCGGAGCGAGATGCGCGTTTACGACCGCAACTCCAACGGGTTCTGGCCCGGCGAGGGCTGCGGCATCGTCGTCCTCATGCGCGAGGAGGACGCGCTGGCGGCCGGACGCCGCATCTACGCCACCATCGCGGGCTGGGGGATCTCCTCCGACGGCAAGGGCGGCATCACCCGCCCGGAGATCGACGGGTACCGGCTGGCGCTGCGGCGCGCCTACGAGCGCGCCGGGTTCGGCATCGACACGGTCGAGCTGTTCGAGGGCCACGGCACCGGCACCGAGGTCGGCGACAAGACCGAGCTGACGGCGCTGACGCGGTCCCGGGCGGCGGCCGACGCCGCCCGGCCGGCCGCGATCAGCTCGATCAAGGGCATGATCGGGCACACCAAGGCCGCCGCCGGGGTCGCCGGGCTCATCAAGGCCGCCATGGCGGTCCAGCAGGAGGTGCTGCCGCCCGCGATCGGCTGCGTCGAGCCGCACCCGGTGCTGGGCGAGGAGCCGCGGATGCTGCGGACCCTGCGCGCCGCCGAGCCGTGGCCCGAGGGGGTCCCGGTCCGGGCGGGCATCACCGCGATGGGGTTCGGCGGGATCAACAGCCACGTCGTGCTGGACAAGGCGGGCGCGCGCCGGCGCACCCCGCTCGACGCCAGGACCAGGTCGCTGGCCCGCTCGGCGCAGGACGCGGAGCTGCTGCTGCTCGACGCCGGTTCGCCGGAGGAGCTGCGGGACGCGCTGACCGAGCTGATCGACTTCGTCCCGGCGCTGGCCTACGCGCAGCTCGCCGACCTGGCCGGCGTGCTCCAGGGCCGATTACGCGGGCTGCCCTACCGGGCGGCGGTGGTCGTCTCGTCCCCCGAGGACGCCGTGGCGCGGCTGAGCCAGGTGCGCTCCGCCCTGGACGCCGGCGAGACCGCCCTGGCGGGCAACGACGGCCGCGTCTTCTACGGGCACGCGAGCACGGAAGGGCGGATCGGCTTCCTCTTCCCCGGGCAGGGCTCGGGCGGCGGCAGCGGCGGCGGCGCACTGCGCCGCCGTTTCGCCGAGGTGGCCGAGGTGTACGCCGGGGCGGCGCTGCCGGTCAACGGCTCCACGGTCGCCACCGCCGTCGCCCAGCCCCGCATCATCACCGGTTCGCTGGCGGGCCTGCGGGCGCTGTCGCTGCTGGGCCTGCAAGCCGACGTCGCGGTCGGGCACAGCCTCGGCGAGCTCGCGGCGCTGCACTGGGCCGGTGTGATGGACGCCGGCCGCGTGCTGCGGCTGGCCAGAATCCGCGGCGAGGTCATGACCGAGCGGTCCGCGACCGGCTCCATGGCCGGTGTGGCGGCGCCCGCGGACCGGGTGCGCGAGCTGATCGGCGACCTGCCGGTGGCGATCGCCGGGCACAACGGCCCGCACCAGACCGCCGTCGCCGGTCCCGACGACGCCGTCGAGGCGTTCGTCCGGACGGCGGAGGCGGCCGGGGTCTCCTCGACGCGGCTGCGGGTCTCGCACGCCTTCCACTCGCCGCAGATGGCGCCGTCGGCGGACGCCTTCCGCGACGCGCTCGCCGGCGAGGACTTCGGGCCGGTCGCCGGACGGGTGATCTCCACGGTCACGGCCGACCGGCTGCCCCCGGGCACCGACGTGCGGGACCTGCTGTACCGGCAGATCACCGATCCGGTGCTGTTCGCCGAGGCGGTGGAGCTGGCGGCCAAGGACAGCGACCTGCTGGTCGAGGTCGGTCCGGGCCGGGTCCTCACCGGCCTGGCCTCGGCGATCACCGATGTGCCCGCGCTGGCGCTGGACACCGACGCCGAGTCCATCGGCGGGCTGCTGGCGGTGGCGGGCGCGGCGTACACGCTCGGCGCGGACGTCGACCTCACCCCGCTGTTCCACGGGCGGCTGCTGCGGCCGCTGGAGATCGGGGCGGAGTTCTCGTTCTTCGCCAGCCCCTGCGAGCAGGCGCCCGAGTTCGAGGTCGCCGCGCCGCGCCCGGCCGGCGCGCCGGCGGACGGCGCGGACGGCGCGGGCGGGACGCAGGGCGCCGCGGCCGGCGAGAGCACCCTGGAGATGTTGCGCCGACTGGCGGCCACCCGCGCCGAACTGCCGGTGGAGCTCGTCCGGGACGACAGCCACCTGCTCGACGAGCTGCACCTCAGCTCCATCACCGTGGGGCAGCTCGTCAACGACGCGGTCACGCAGAAGGGACTGGGCGCCGCGCACGCGCCCACCAACTTCGCCACCGCGACGCTGAAGGAGCTGGCGGAGGCACTGGACGAGCTGGCCGAGGCCGGCGCCCCTGACAGCGGGCCCGCCGACCTGGTCACGGGCGCCGCGACCTGGTCCAGGGCGTTCCGCGTGGATCTCGACGAGCTGCCGCTGCCGCCGCGCGGCACCCCGGACGACAACGCCGCCTGGCAGGTCTTCGCGCCCGGCGGGGGCGAGCCGGCCGAGCGGCTGCGCCGCGCGCTCGAACGCGAGCACGTCGGCGCGGGCGTCCTGGTCTGCCTGCCCGAAGGGTGCGCGGAGCGGGACGTGGAGGCGGCCCTGCAGGGCGCGAAGACGGCGCTCGGCGGCACGCCGGGCACCCGGTTCGTGCTGCTGCAGCACGACCTCGAACACGACCGCGGCGCGGCGGGGCTGGCCAAGACGCTGCGGCTGGAGGCGCCCCACCTGCGCGTCACGATCGTGCACGCCCCGGCCGGGCCGGAGACGGTCGACCGGGTGGTGGCCGAGGTCGCGGCGACCACGAGCTTCACCGAGTGCTACTACGACGCCGAGGGCGTGCGGAGGGTCCCCACCCTGCGCGCCATGCCCGTGGCGCCGGAGCGGCCGCGGCAACCGCTCGGGCAGGACGACGTCCTGCTGGTCACCGGTGGCGGGAAGGGCATCACGGCCGAGTGCGCGCTGGCCGTGGCCACCGACGCGGGCGCGAGCCTGGCCGTGCTCGGCCGCTCGGACCCGGCCGACGACGCCGAACTGGCCGCCAACCTGCAGCGGATGCGGGACGCGGGCGTCCAGGTGCACTACGCCAGGGCCGACGTGACCGACGCGGAGCAGGTGCGGGCGGCGGTCGCGGAGGCGTCCGGGGCGCTCGGGCCGGTCACCGCCGTCCTGCACGGCGCCGGACGCAACGAGCCCAACGGGCTCGCCGGGCTCGGCATCGAGCACTTCCAGCGCACGTTCGCCCCCAAGGTGGACGGCCTGCGCAACGTCCTGGACGCGGTGCGGCCGGAGCGGCTGCGGCTGCTGGTGACGTTCGGCAGCATCATCGGGCGCTCGGGCCTGCGGGGCGAGGCCCACTACGCCACCGCCAACGAGTGGCTGGCCGGACTGACCCGCGAATTCGGCGACAGGAATCCCGAATGCCGGGTCCTGTGCGTGGAGTGGTCGGTCTGGGGCGGCGTCGGCATGGGCGAGCGGCTCTCGGTCGTGGAGTCGCTGTCCCGCGAGGGCATCGCGCCGATCTACCCCGACGAGGGCGTGCGGATCATGCGGCGGCTGGTCGCCGACCCGGACGCTCCCCCGGTCGTGGTGGTCAGCGGCCGGGCGGAGGGCGTCGACACGGTCCGGCGGGACCTGCCGGCGCTGCCGCTGCTGCGGTTCGTGGAACGCCCGCTGATCCGCTACCACGGTGTCGAACTGGTCACCGAGGTCGAGCTCAACGCGGGCACCGACCGGTACCTGGAGGACCACCTGCTGGACGGCAACATGCTGTTCCCGGCCGTGTTCGGCATGGAGGCCATGGCCCAGGTGGCCGCGGCCACCACCGGATGGACCGGCACCCCGGTGATCGAGGGGGCGGAGTTCCTGCGGCCCATCGTGGTGCCCGCGGACGGCGGCAGGACGGTCCGGATCGCGGCGGTCGTCACGTCCGACGACACGGTGGACGTGGCCATCCGCAGCGCGGAGACCGACTTCGCCGCCGACCACTTCCGCGCCCGGCTCCGCTACGGCTCGGCGGCCGTCCCCGACGGCCCGCCCGACCAGGTGGCCGACGGCCTGCCCGCGGTGCCGCTGGACCCGGCCGCGGACCTGTACGACGGCCTGCTCTTCCAGGGCCGACGGTTCCAGCGGCTGCGCGGCTACCACCGCGCCGCCGCCAAGGACGTCGACGCCGACATCGCCGCCGACGACACCACCGACTGGTTCGCCGGATTCCTTCCCGGCGAGCTGCTGCTGGGCGATCCCGGTGCGCGGGACACGCTCATGCACGGCAACCAGGTGTGCGTCCCCCACGGGACGCTGCTGCCGTCCGGCATCGACCGGCTCCACCCGGGCGGCGCCCGGATGGCCGAGGCGGGCGACCTCAGGTACTGCGCCACCGAGCGGCTCCGCGACGGCGACACCTACGTGTACGACATCGCGGTGCGCGACGGCGACGGCGCCGTGGTCGAGCGCTGGGAGGGCCTGCGCCTGCGGGCCGTCCGCAAGGGCGACGGCCGGGGCCCCTGGGTTCCCGCGCTCGTCGGGCCCTACATGGAGCGGTCGCTGGACGACCTCTTCGAGGGCGTTCCGGTGCGGGTCGCCGTCGAACCCGACGCCCCCTCCGGGGCGGCGGGCGAGGGCGATCGCCGGGCGCGCACCGCGCTCGCCGCGAGCCGGGCGCTCGGCCGCGAGGTCGCGCTCCGGTACCGGACGGACGGCAAACCCGAGCTCGACGGCGAGACGGCCGTCTCCGCATCGCACGGCGCGGGGGTCACCCTGTGCGTCGCGGCGGAGGGAACGGTCGTCGGCTGCGACGTGGAGACCGTCGCGGAACGGCCGGAGGCGGCGTGGCAGGGCCTGCTGGGCCCGCACACCGCCCTCGCCGGGCTGCTCGCCACGGAGACCGGTGAGGGGGCGGGCGTCTCGGCGACCCGCGTGTGGACGGCCCTGGAGTGCCTCCAGAAGGCCGGCGTCCCCCAGGGGGCGCCGCTGACCCTGACGCCGGTCCGGCAGGACGGCTGGACGCTGCTCGCCTCCGGGGACCTGCGGATCGCGACGCTGGTCACCCGCCTTCGCGACGTGCCCGAGCCCGTGGTGCTCGCCGTACTCATCAAGGGAAGGGGCTGACCGATGGACACCTACTTCGAATACCTGCACACCGTGGGTTTCGAGGAGACCAACCTCGTCGGCAACGTGTACTACGTCAACTACCTGCGCTGGCAGGGCCGGTGCCGGGAGATGTTCCTCCAGGAGCGCGCCCCCGCCGTCCTGGAGGACCTGCAGTCCGACCTCAAGCTGTTCACGCTGCGGGTGGACTGCGAGTTCTTCGCGGAGATCACCGCGTTCGACCGCCTGTCGATCCGGATGCGCCTGGTCGAGCTGGCCCAGACGCAGCTGGAGTTCGCCTTCGACTACGTCCATCTCGGCGAGGGCGGCGAGCGGCTGGTCGCACGCGGCCGGCAGCGGGTGGCGTGCATGCGCGGCCCGAACACCCGGACCGTGCCCAGCCGCGTCCCCGACTCGCTGGTGCAGGCGCTCGAACCGTACACGCGGCAACGTCGAGCGGCGTGACGGCGATGGCCGAGACGACGAGCGACCGCACGGACGGGCCGTTATCCAGCCCCACTGAGATCAAGAAGCTGCGCGAGGCGTTCGGGGCCTTCGCCACCGGCGTCACGGTGCTCACCACCGGGGGCCCCGCGCCGCACGGCATGACCGCGAACTCCTTCTCCTCGGTGTCCCTGGACCCGCCGCTGGTCCTGGTCTGCGTGGACCGCAGCGCGGTCATGCACCGGACCCTCGCCGCGGCGGGCTCCTTCGGGATCTCCGTGCTGGCCTCCCACCAGGAGTCGGTGGCGCGGCATTTCGCCAACCGGCGCCGCCCGCTGGGGATCGGCCAGTTCGAGGGGATCCGGTGGCGCCCGGGCCGGCGCACCGGGGCCCCGATGATCGAGGACGCGGTCGCCCATTTCGAGTGCGACCTGTGGCGCTCCTACGACGGCGGCGACCACACCATCTTCCTCGGCCGGCTGCTGTCGCTGGCCCGCGAACCCGACGAGTCGGGCCTGCTGTTCTGCCACGGGCGGTTCCACCGCCTCGACCCCGAGCCAAGGGAGCTGTCGGCATGACCACCACCGTGCCCACCACCGCGCGGCGGGCCTGGACGGGACCGCCGCGCACCGCGACGCCCGCGATGCTGCGCAAGCTGCTCAAGGACCGGATCGGGCTGATGTCGTGGGCCGCGAACACCTACGGCGACGCGGTCAAGCTGTCCATCGGGCCGGTCACGCTGTATTTCGTCAACCATCCCGACCACGCCAAGCACGTCCTCACCGACAACGCGGACAACTACCACAAGGGGTTCGGGCTCGCCCAGGCCAAGCGGGCCCTGGGCGACGGGCTCCTCACCAGCGAGGGCGAGCTGTGGCGCAAGCAGCGCAAGGTGATCCAGCCCGCGTTCCAGCACCGGCGGATGGCGCGGTACGCCGACGTCGTCACCGACGAGGCGGCGAAGCTGGTCGCGCGGCTGCGCGAGCGCGGCGGCGGCGGGCCGGTCCAGATGACGGACGAGCTGACCGGCCTCACCCTGGGCGTGCTCGGCCGCACCCTGCTCGACGCCGACCTCGGGGGCTTCGATTCGCTCGGAGAGTCGTTCGAGGCCGTCCAGGACCAGGCCATGTTCGAGGCCACGACGCTCAGCAAGGTGCCCGTGTGGGTGCCGCTGCCCAAGCAGGTGCGGCTGCGCCGGGCCCGCCGCGACCTGCAGCGGGTCGTGGACCGGCTGGTGACCGGCCGCGAGGTGCGGGACGGCGGCTCGGACGACGACGTGCTGTCCCGCCTGATCGTGTCCACCCGGCAGGAGACCGACCACCGCGTCGGCCGCCAGCGCATGCGGGACGAGCTGGTCACGCTCCTGCTCGCGGGGCACGAGACCACCGCGAGCACGCTCGGGTGGACGCTCTGGCTGCTCGACCGGCACCCGGAGGTGCTGGAGCGGGTGCGCGCGGAGGCCGTCCAGGTGCTCGGCGACCGCGCACCGAAGTACGAGGACCTGCACGGGCTGACCTACACCTCCACGGTGATCCAGGAGGTGATGCGGCTGTACCCGCCGGTGTGGATGCTGTCCCGGCTCGCGCAGGCCGACGACCGGATCGACGGGCTGCCGATCCCGGCGGGGGCGAACGTCATGGTGTGCCCCTACACCCTGCATCGGCACCCGGCGTTCTGGGACGACCCGGAGCGGTTCGACCCGGACCGGTTCGCCCCCGAGGTCCACGCCGGCCGGCCCCGGTACGCCTACATCCCCTTCGGGGCCGGGCCCCGGTTCTGCGTCGGCAACCATCTCGGCATGATGGAGGCCACCTTCGTCATCGCCATGCTCGCCCGGGAACTGCGGCTGGCCCCCGTCCAGGGGTACGAGGCGTCGGCCGAGCCAATGCTGTCCCTGCGGATGCGCGGCGGGCTGCCGATGACCGTGACACCGCTCTGACCGGCCGTACCGGGTCCGCCGCGGGCGGGCCCGGACCGGCATGCGAAAGGCCCGGCGCGAGTTCTCGCGCCGGGCCTTTCGCGACGGTCAGCCCGCCGGCCTGAAGCCCTGCGCCAGCAGCGCCCCGGGACGCATGTCGGGCAGCGCCGGCAGGATGGGCGGGTCCAGGAGCGTCATGGGACGCATCCGGACGTCGGCCAGGCGGCCCAGCCCCGGCCGGACCACGATCGGGCCCTCAGCGGCCACTGAGAGCCCCTGGTGGTGCGGTGGCCACGACCGCACCTCGACGAACATGGCGTGGCCGCCGCGGTGCGCGGAACGGCCGACCCCGTTCGCGGGGCCGCCGTGCGCCCCGGCCCGCCCCTGGTCGTGGTGCTGGGCGCACGCCATCAGGTGCCACACGCCCTCCGGCACGTCCTCGATCGTGTACGGCCCCGGCCCGTCGACCACGGACCAGGCCACCGGCTGGCCGCGGGGCACGAGCTCGCCGAATAAACCGATGAACGCCGGGCCGTCCCAGCCCGGCTCGGTGTACGACAGGTTGCCGCGGATGACGGTGCGGCTCCGGCCCGGGACGGCCCGTCCCGAGGAGGCACGGCCGACCTCGGCGAGGGCCGGGCGGGAGTCGAGAGCGGACCAAGGCAGGAAGCCGCCGAAGCGGCGGTACAGGGTCGGGGACATACCGACGTTGTAGGTGAACCGGGAGCTGAACGTTCCGACGCTGGAGTAGCCGACCAGGTGGCTGATGTCGGTCACCATCAGCTGCGTCGCGGCCAGCAGCTGCTTGGCCTTCTCCAGCCGCACGGCCGACAGGAAGCGGCCGGGGGTCAGCCCCGTGACACGCTGGAATATGCGTGTGAAGTGGAACTTGCTGTACATGGCCGTCCGTGCCATGTCGTCGATCGTGATCGGCTCCCCGTAATTCTCGTGAAGGGTTTGGATGACCCTTTCGACTACCCGCTCGTCCTCGCGCACGTGCCCGCCCTCCAGAGTTCACGCCCAGCGTTGCCGGAACAACCTCTTTCAGGCTCACCGAGGACCTTTAACGCGCCAAGACCCGGTCGACGTAGCACATTGGCCATGCCCGGGGGTAGCCACTTGGGCAGGGGGGACCCTAGCCACATGGGCGGGGTTGCCTTTGCCGCGGAAGTCAAATAATAGGACAGCACTTCCGGAGACATTCTTCCAAAGTGCGGTGTGGACCCGCCGGCGCCGCCAGCACAACAGGAGATGCACAATACGGACGGCGCGTTGCATCATTTATGGAGTGGTTCCATAGCGACACGGAGCCATTGCGCGACACCTACCGGCCTCCGTAGCCCAACTGGCAGAGGCAAGCCCCTTAAAAGGGTTGAACTGTCGGTTCGAATCCGACCGGAGGCACCGGCCCCGCACCGGGCCCGGTCCGGCCGGGCCCGGTGCGGGGCGTCAGTCGTTCAGCAGCTTCCTGGCGGCGCGCAGGTCGCCGAAGGACTCCAGGTCGGGGACGGTCCAGCCGTCCAGGTCGTACTCGTCGAGGCAGGCGTCGGCGAACGCCTCGAAGTCCGCCAGTTCGCCGCCCGCCGTCTGCGCCGACACGAGCGCCACCCTGGTGTCCTCGTGGTTGCCGGCGTAGTTGCGCTCGTAGAGCTCGTGGCGTCCGCCGAACTCGGTGCCCACCGCGTCCCAGAGCAGCTTCATCACCTTGACCCGCTGCACCGCGTCGGCGCCGTTGGAGCCGCGCAGGTACTTGTCCAGGTAGGGGCGCACGTCCGGGTTCCGGAAATCCTCGGCGCTGGAATTGAGGTAGATGAGCCCGCTGGCCACGTCCTGCTCGACGATCTCCTTGACCCTCGGGTAGCCGACCTGCATGAACCACCGGTAGGCCAGGCCGTACTGCGGGTTGGGCAGCACCGCCCCGTTCTTCCATTCGACGGGGTTGCGCGCCGCGGCGTCCGAGAAGGCCCAGAACAGGTTGCGCCAGGCCAGCACCTCACCGAGCCGGGACTGCACCCCGCGGAAGTCCTTGGTGCCGGTGATGTCCAGGGCCTTGGCCAGCAGCCCCGCGATGAACTCCAGCTTGACCGCGAGGCGGGTGCAGCCGTGGAAGGTGAACCTCTCCGGGAAACCGGAGCGGCCGGTGAAGAGCTGCACCTTGCCGAGGTCCCCGTAGATGAACACGTTCTCCCAGGGGATGAAGACCTTGTCCAGCACCAGCACCGTGTCGTTCTCGTCCATGCGGGACGAGAGCGGGTAGTCGAACGGGCTCCCCATCACCGCGGCGGTGGCGGCATAGGACGGCCGGCAGATCAGCTTCATGCCCGGCGCGTCCATCGGCACGGTCGCGACGAGTGCGAACCGGCGGTCCTTGATCGGCAGCCCGTAGTGCGCGATGAAGTTGTAGTGCGTCAGCGCCGACGCGGTCGCGACCACCTTGGCGCCGCTCACCACGACGCCGGCGTCGGTCTCCCGCTCCACGTGGACGAAGACGTCCTCGACCTGGTCGGCGCGCAGCTTGCGGTCCACCGGGGGATGCACGATGGCGTGGTTCCAGTAGAGCACCTTCTCCTGCGACTCCCGGTACCAGCGTCGCGCGTTGTCGGCGAACGGCTCGTAGTACTCGGCGTTGGCGCCGAGCGTGCCGAGGAAGGACGCCTTGTAGTCGGGAGACCGCCCCATCCAGCCGTAGCTCAGCCGCGCCCACGCCGCGATCGCCCGCTGGTGGGCGACCAGGTCCTCGGCGCTGCGCGCGGTGGTGAAGAAGCGGTGCGTGTATCCGTCGCCGCCGGTGTCGGTCGGGCAGGTGAGCACATCGCGGTGCTCCCCCTCGTGCAGTGCGTCATAAAGGCGCGCCGTCATACGGACGGGATTGCGAAAAGCGGCATGCGCGGTCACGTCTTTCACGCGCTCGCCGTAGATATAGATCTCCCTGCCGTCCCGCAAGGACTCGATGTACTCCTGGCCGGTCAGCGGACGGGTCTGTGGCCGTTGCGGGTCCACCTCGGTCGTTACGTCGTGCACGTTCGTCACCGGACCGAATCCTCCACTCGGAAAGGTACCGCTGTGGCCAGAATTGCGCCTGGGCCTCGATTGTGACATGGCCGGGCCGGTGTCTCCTCTTCTGGCGTGCGCACTTATCGGCGGACGCCGGGCGGCGGCGCCCGCAATCGGGAAGATGCAGCGGTGCGCGAATAAGGAAAAATAGAAATGACGACGATAGGCCTGGTCATCCGGGCCGTCCGTCATTCGGTGTCACAGAGAAAGGACCGCCGAAATGACCACGACCGCCGAACAGACCGCGGCCAAGAGCGACTTGGACGCCTACTACGGTCCGTTCACCTCGCCCCGGGAGAAGGAGGCCCTGAGCGTGCCGCTGCGCCTCGTGGCCGCCTGGGCGCGCAACGACGCCCAGGGCGTCGCCGACGCGTTCACCGAGGACGGCGTGCTGATCCTGCCCGGCGACGTCTACAAGCGGGGCCGCGAGGAGATCAACGCCTTCATGGCCGCCGCGTACGCCGGCCCCTTCAAGGGCACCGGCGTGACCGGGCGCCCGGTGGACGTCCGTTTCGTCGGCGACGACGTGGCGCTGCTGCGCACCCACGGCGGGATCCTCGCCCCCGGCCAGACCGAGATCGCCCCCGAGCTGGCGGTGCGCTCCACCTGGGTCGTCGTCAAGAAGGACGACGGCCAGTGGTACCTGGCCAGCTACCAGAACAGCCCGCGCGGTGAGGGCGCGACCCTCCGCTGGTAACGCGGACCACAACGATCCAAGGGAGCTGTCATGTCTAAAGACGCCGCCGCGCTCGTCGAGGGCGCCAAGGAATGGGCGAGCCTCTACGGTGACTTCGCCAACGGCGAGGAGGGCGCCGTGCTCACCGCCCCGCTGCGCCTGCGGGGCGCGTGGGACGCCAACGACGCCGACGCCTTCGCCGACCTGTTCGTCGAGAACGGCAGCATGCTCGTGGGCGACGAGCAGCTGACCGACAAGGATGGCATCCGCGACTACATGTCGAAGGCCTTCGCCGGTGGATTCAAGGGCTCCAAGCTCTCCGAGAAGCCCCTGGAGGTCAAGCTGCTGAACGACTCGGTCGCGGTCGCGATCATGGAGGGCGGCATCGTCAAGGCGGGGGACGCCGAGGTCCCCGCCGGGCACGCGGTCCGCTCCGTGTACGTGGTCGCCAAGCGCGACGGCGACTGGCACATCGTCTCCCACCAGACCAGCCCCATCGGGGGCTGACCCACCCTAGATCGCGGATGCGCGGTGGTGCCGGGGCACCGCCGCGCACCGTCGTTTTCCGCCCGGTCATCCCGGTTCTGCCCGGTCATCCCAGCGCGACGAGAAACGTGGGCCGCTCCGTCGGTGACGGAGCGGCCCACGTCTCGGTGGGAGCGGGGAGGTCAGGCCATGGCGGCGTCACCGACGGCGGCGGGCACCTCGGCGGGCGGGGCCGGGATCCCGCGCACCAGGTCGGCCGCCTTCTCGGCGATGACGATCGCGGAGGCGTTCGGGATGCCGCGGCCGACCTCCGGCATCACGGAGACGTCGGCGACCCGCAGGCCGTCGATCCCCCGCACCCGCAGCTCGGCGTCCACGACCGTCCCCATCGCGCAGGTGCTGGTCGGGTGGAAGATGGACTGGGTGTAGCGGCGGGCGTACTCGCGCAGCTCGGCGTCCGAGTCGTTCTCCGGTGCCCGGAACGCCCCCTCGTTGTAGAGCCGCATCGCCGGCTGCCGCCCCACCTCCATCGCGATCCGGATCCCCGCGACGGCGAGGTCCATGTCGGCCGGATCGGCGTAGTAGTCGTGCACGATCCGGGGCTTGGCCGTCGGGTCCGGCGAGGCCAGCGCCACGAAGCCGCGGCTGCGCGGCGTGGCCACGGCCGGGCCGAAGGAGATCGCGTGGGCGGTCGGCGGGGCCAGCCCGCTGTCGGCGAGCATCCCCGGAGCCGCGAAGAACTGCAGGTCGGGCGCCGGCAGCGCGGGGTCCGTGCGGACGAACCCGCCCGCCTCGGGCCCGTTGGAGGTCAGCGGCCCGCGGCCCTCCTCGGCGAACAGCCGCTGGTTCTCCGGCGCGCCGGCGACCAGCAGGCTGACCGGCTGCGAGTGGGTGTAGATCAGCGGCACCAGCGCGTGGTCCTGCAGGTTCTGCCCGACCTCGGGCAGGTCCAGCGCGACGGGGATGCCCAGCTTGCCGAGCACGTCCGCCGGGCCGACGCCCGACAGCATGAGCAGCTGCGGCGAGTTGTACACCCCGCCCGAGACGATGACCTCCCGCTCCGCGTGCAGGGTGACCTCCGCCCCGGCCCGGCCGCCGGCCACGCCGACGGCACGGCCGCCCTCGATGAGGACCCGGTGCACCTGCAGGTCGGTCTCCACCGTGAGGTTGGGACGGTCCAGCACCGGGTGCAGGAACGCGGCCGCCGTACTGCACCGCCGCCCGTCCCGCTGGGTGACCTGGTAGAAGCCGAACCCGTCCTGGACGGGGCCGTTGAAGTCGTCGTTGGCGGAGTAGCCCAGCTCCACGGCGGCCTGGATGAACGCCGCCGTGCTGGGGTTCTTGGAGCGGTTCTCCGACACGGCGAGCGGGCCGCCCGCGCCGTGGTACGGCGACTCGCCCCGCTCGTTGTCCTCCGACCGCTTGAAGTAGGGCAGCAGCTCGGCGTAGCTCCAGCCCGGCTGGTTCCAGGAGTCGTAGTCCAGCGGGTTGCCGCGCGCGTAGGCCATCGCGTTCATCGAGCTGGTGCCGCCCAGCACCCGGCCGCGCGGCAGGAAGACGCGGCGGCGGTTCAGGAACCGCTCGTCGTGGGTGTCGTAGTCCCAGTCGACCTGGGTGCGGAAGAGCCTGGCGAACATGGCCGGGATGTGGATGTTCGGATGGCTGTCGACCGGGCCCGCCTCGACCAGGCAGACCCGGACGGCGGGATCCTCGCTCAGCCGCGCGGCGAGCACGCAGCCCGCCGATCCCGCACCGACGATCACGTAGTCGTACATCTCCACCTTCTCTGTCTTGCCTGGATGGTGCCTTGCCTGGATAGGGCGAGCGGGCCGCCGCCGGAGACCCGGAGAGGTCACCGGGCCCCGGCGGCGGCCCGCTCGCGGTCGGCTGCCGGTGGGTTAGAAGAACTGCGTGTTGGGCTCCAGCCCGCACTCGACCCGGCCGTAGATCTCGTAGAGGATGTGCGGCGTGTTGAGCGCGTGCTGGGTCAGCGCGTGCAGATCGCGCCAGCTCCGCTGGATGGCGACGTCGGCGAAGATGGACGAGCCGCCGCTGGCGCCGTAGAGGACGTCCACCGCCTCCAGGGCCCGCTTGCAGGTCGCGCCCATCGCCAGGCGCGCCTCGGCGCGCTCCCGGTCGGTCCACGGCGCGGCCTCGGCGGCCTTGGCGTCGACGAAGTCGGCGATCCGGCGCGCGTGGAACTCCGCCTCGTCGATCGTGACCCTGGCCTCGGCCACCTGCAGGTGGGTGATCGCGGCCTCCCGCTGGCTGGCGTAGCCGGTGTAGGTGATCTTCCGGTCCGGCAGCCGCTCGAAGAAGCAGTCCCAGGCGCCGCGCGCCATGCCGACCACGTTGCCGACCGAGCACGCCGAGGCGACGGCGGCCACCGGCACCTTGTACATGGCGACGTCGGCGTTGCGCACCGACGCCGACTGCTGCGTCATCAGCGCCATCATCGGCAGCACCCGCGCCTCCGGGACGAAGACGTCCTCGGCCACCGTGGTCACGCTGCCGGAGCCGCGCAGCCCGGTGGTGTGCCAGTCGTCCACGATCTCCAGGTCGGCCATCGGGACCAGCGCCAGGACCGGTTCCATCTCCCCGCCCGGCCGCTCCACCAGGGCGATGGCCACCTGCCAGTGGCTGTGCAGCGCGCCGCTCATGAACCCCCAGCGGCCGGTCAGCGTGTAGCCGCCGGGACGGGGGGTCGCCATGGCGCTGGGGCTCAGCGTGCCGCACACCCGCACGTCCGGGGTGGCGTAGACCTCGTCCTGGACCTCGTCCGGGAACAGGCCGACCATCCAGCCGGGGATCTGCCAGACCGAGGTGGTCCAGCCGACCGCCCCGTCGCCGCGGCCGAGCTCGACCGCCACGTCGACCGCGGTGCGGGTGCCGGCCTCGAAGCCGCCGTAGCGGGCCGGGACGCGCAGCCGGAACACTCCGGCGTCGGCCAGCGCCTCGATCACCTCGTCGTGCAGGCGGCGGTTCTCGTCCGCCCAGCCGGCGTGCTTGCGCAGCAGCGGCACCAGGCCCGCCGCGCGCTCGACGATTTCCGCATGGGAGAGCCGTT
Source organism: Actinomadura sp. 7K534 (assembly GCF_004348575.1). Lineage (NCBI taxonomy): Bacteria > Bacillati > Actinomycetota > Actinomycetes > Streptosporangiales > Thermomonosporaceae > Actinomadura > Actinomadura sp. 7K534. The sequence continues at coordinate 70,300 of NZ_SMKB01000004.1, read as the reverse complement.
GAATCGTGGTCACCAGGTCCTCCTGTCGAAGTCTTCGAGACGTGGTGAGCCGCGGTCTCGAAAAATCCCTTTAAAGGGCATCCTGTGCTTCGCGCTTTCCCGGGGCATCTCCACCGTTGCGAAGCTCGGCGATTTTCTTACGGCGAAATTCGGCAATGCCGGAGATGCCGGCCGGGCCGTTCCGGGCCACCATCGACAGGTGTCCACCGCACCCCCAGGAAAGGACGGGCCGATGGCAGTACAGGTCGGAGACGAGGCACCGGATTTCACCCTGCCGGACCAGGACGGCACACCCGTGCGGCTGTCGGACTTCCGGGGCCTCAAGAACGTGCTGCTCGTGTTCTATCCGCTCGCGTTCAGCGGCATCTGCGAGGGCGAGCTGTGCGCGCTGCGGGACGACCCGGCGGCGCTGGCCGGGCCAGACGGCGACCCGCAGGTGCTCACGGTGTCGGTCGACTCGATGTTCGCCCACCGCGCGTGGGCCGACCAGCAGGGCTACAAGTTCCCGCTGCTCGCCGACTTCTGGCCGCACGGGAAGGTGGCGCAGGACTACGGCGTCTTCGACGAGGAGCGGGGCGTGGCCGTCCGCGGCACCTTCCTCATCGACAAGGCCGGTGTGGTGCGGTGGTCGGTCGTCAAGGGCATCCCCGAGGCCCGTGACCTGGCGGAGTACCGGAAGGCTCACGCGGCGCTCTGACCGGGCTCCGGGACGGGTGAGGCGCCGGGCCGGCTGTCGCCGCCCCGGCGCCTCGTCCGTTCCCCGGCCCGCCGCGGCGGGCGCCGTCACAGCCGGCTGCGCACGGCCCACAGGTCGGGGTACAGCTGGTGGAACAGGGTGGTCCGCAGGTAGGGCGCCCCGGAGGTACCGCCGGTCCCCGGCTTGTCGCCGATGATGCGCGCGGCCAGCGCCACGTGCCGGTACCGCCATTCCTGCACCCCCTGGTCGATCTCGATCAGCCGGTCGCAGACCTGCGCGGCGAGGGTGTCGTCCAGGTAGACCTGCAGCAGCACCTCCTGCAGTTCGGGCGAGGGCTCCAGCGGCCGGGTCACGTCCCGTTCCAGCAGGTGCCGCGGCACCTCGTAGCCCTGCGTCCCCAGGAACCGCAGCAGCGCGTCGTAGACCGTCGGCCGGCGCAGGTCGGCCTCGATCCGGGTCCGCTCCCGGCCGCCGAGCTGGAAGGTCTCGAACATGCGCGGGTCCCGGCGGCCGAGGACCGCCTCGATCTGCCGGAACTGCGCGGACTGCGCGCCGCTGCCGCCGAGCTTGTGCCGGAAGCTGTTGAACTGGCGCGGGGTGAGCGTCTCGAAGACCTCGGTGGGCGCGGTCAGGGCGCGCAGGATGCCCACCGCGCGCCGCAGCGTGTGGATCGCGCCCGTGGCGGCGCCCTCGACGAACTGCTTCTGAAGATGGTCGAGTTCGTGCCGCAGCAGCTTGAACCACAGCTCGTGGACCTGGTGCGCCACGACGAACAGGAGCTCGTCATGTTCGTCGGAACGCGGCTGCTGCAGCGCCAGGAGTTCGTCCAGTGCCAGATAGGAGTGGTAGTCCGATACCGCCATCTCGTCCACGATCACCATTCCGTTCGCTCGGTTCCTTCTCACGATTCCCGAAGCGGGGCCATAAGAGAAGATGCGGTCGGCGATTGGGCACTTTGAAAGGAACGATCGCGTATTTCGGCCGAAATGCAGCAAGCAGCGAGTGGCGGGCCCGCCGCCGGTGGCAGCAGAGTGGCACCGACAATGATGGGAGAATTACCGTGCAGCCACGGAACGTGCTCGTCACCGGCGGTTCCAGCGGAATCGGCCGGGCCGCCGTGCGGCGCTTCGCCCGCGCGGGAGACCGGGTGTGGTTCACCTACAACCACGGCCGGGACCGCGCCGAGGGCCTGCTCGCCGAACTGGCCGGCGGGACCGGCCACCCCCCGCTGGCGTTCGAGTTCGAGCAGGGCGACTGGCAGAGCCACCAGCGGCTGCTGGCCTCGCTGCCGGGACCGGTCGACGTCCTGGTCAACAACGCCGCGGTCGGCACCAAGACGGTGGAGCGCTACGCCCCCGACGCCGTGCACCGGCACGACGAGGCGTTCCTGCGGGTGAACAGCGTCGGACCGCTCTGGCTCATCCGGGAGCTGCTGCCGGCGATGCTGGAGCGCGGCTACGGCAAGATCGTGAACATCGCGAGCGTCGGCGGGGGCATCGCCCAGTTCCCCGGCTTCCACGTGGCCGACGGGATGAGCAAGGCCGCCCTGGCCTACCTCACCCGGCACCTCGCGGCGCAGCTGTCGCACGCCCCGGTCGAGGTGTTCGCGGTGTGCCCCGGCGCGGTGGAGACGAGCATGCTGGAGGCCAGCACGCTGGCCGCCCTCGGCCCGGAGGAGCGCCGCGACCTGGAGGCCGGGCTGCCCAAGGGGCGGCTGCTCCAGCCGGAGGAGATCGCCGAGCTGGCGTGGTGGGTGTGCGGGGACGGGGCCCGCGCCCTGCACGGCGCCGTGCTCGACGCCTCGCTGGGGCTCGGCGTCCATCCGGGGCTGGTGACCGGAGCGAGGGCCGCCGAACCCGTCCGGGCCGACTGATGGCGACCGCCATGGGGCTGCGGGATTTGCTCTACACGCCCAGCCGCTTCGTCCCCGACATGGACTGGTACGTGAGCGAGTACGCGCGGCGGTCCGAGGACGCCCGCGCGATGCTGCCCTGGGTCGAGCACGCCTACGGCCCGGACCCCGCGGAACGGCTGCTGTTCTTCCCCGCCGCCGGCTCGGCCGCGCCGCTGCAGGTGTTCGTGCACGGCGGGTACTGGCAGGAGTCCAGCAAGGAGGACTCCTGCTTCGCCGCCCCCGACTTCGTCTCGCGGGGCGCCGCCTTCGCCGCGCTCGGGTACGGGCTCGCGCCCGCGTACCGCCTGGACGAGATCGTCGCGATGGTCCGCCGGGGCCTGCTGTGGATCCACCGCAACGCCCGCGCCCTGGGCGTCGACCCCGGGCGCGTCTTCCTGAGCGGCAGCTCGGCCGGGGCGCACCTGGTGGCCATGTTCCTGGAGGACGGACGGCCGGGGCCCGGCACGCGCATCCGGGACGTGGTGCGCGGGGCCACCCTGCTCAGCGGGCTCTACGACCTCGAACCGCTGCGCCGCACCTACATCGGCGCGGCGATCGGGCTGACCCCCGCCGAGTCCGCGCGCAACAGCCCGATCGGGCGGCCGCACCGGGAACTGCCGCCGCTGGTCGTCGCGCGCGGCGGCGCGGAGACCGAGGCGTTCGCGGACCAGCAGGAACGCTACGTCCGCTCGCTGGAGCGGACGGGCACGGCCGTCACCGACCTCGTCGTCGGCGGCCGCGACCACTTCGACCTCGCGCTGGGCCTCGGCGACCCGTCCGGTCCGCTGGGCAGGGCGACCCTGGACCTCATGCGGCTGCCGTGAACCCCGGCCGGGTCACCGGCCGGGGTTCATGGCGGGTCACCGGCCGCGGCGCCAGTACACGCTGAACCGGTCGATCTGCCGGAGCTCGTCGCCCTCGATGCCGTGCGTTCGGCGGAAGTCGTCCACGGCGTCCCGGCAGCCGGGCAGCAGGTAGTCGTCCACGATGACGAAGCCTCCCGGGGAGAGCTTCGGGTAGAGGGCGCCGAGCGCGTCGGTGGTGGACTCGTAGAGGTCGCCGTCGAGCCGCAGCACCGCGAGCCGCTCGATCGGCGCGGTCGGCAGGGTGTCGCGGAACAACCCCGCCAGGAACTTCACCTGGTCGTCCAGCAGGCCGTACCGGGCGAAGTTGTCCTTGACGGTCGCCTCGTCGACGGCGAGCACCCCGTTGTGCTCGTGCATGGCCAGGCGGACGTCGTCGGGGTGGCCGCCGTCCGCCACGGGCGGAATGCCCTCGAACGAGTCCGCCACCCAGACGTTGCGGTCGGCTCCGTGCGCCTTGAAGATGCCGCGCGCCAGTATGCACACCCCGCCGCGCCACGCGCCGGTCTCGATGAAGTCGCCGGGCACGTCCTCGGCGAGCACGGTCTCCAGGCACATCTGGACGTTGTCCAGCCGGGCCATCCCGACCATCGTGTGCGCGACGCTGGGCCAGTCGTGGCCGCGCTCGCGCGCTCCCCGGCTGAACTCCGTCCTGGTGAAGACGGGGTTCGGCAGGGGCGGGTCCTCATAGATGACGTTGACGAGGATCTTCTTCAGCAGGTCCACGTAGAGGCCGGCGGCCCCGTCGCTCTGGCTGTCCATCGTTCCCGCCCGGTGGTGAAGGGGGCGAGGGCGCCGCTCCGGTGTCGCGGCCGTAGCGCGGTGGAGAGACGCCCTCGCTCGATTCTGCTGTCGGATCGGATCGGATCGGGCCGGGCTCAGACCAGCGGCGCGGCCTTGTCCGGCGAGGCGCCGTTCGGCTCGCCGGCGGGGACCAGCGCCGGGTCACCGGCGCCGTTCGCCGCGGCGACCGGGCGCCGGGCGGCCAGCGGCGACTCCGGCGGGTCCGGGATGCGCTTGGCGTACTTGCGCGCGATGTTGCTGATCGGCTGCTCGACGAGCTTGGCCAGCAGCCACGCGGTGAGCGTGATCACGGCGAAGTAGGCCGCGAAGAGCAGGAAGTTGGCCCAGCCGGGCAGGCCGACCGTCGGATCGCTGATCACCCCGAGATCGGCCAGCCAGATGCGCGGGTAGTCCCAGGCCCCGTCCGTCCTCGGGACCAGCACCATGGTGAACAGGATGAACAGGATGTGGACCGCGTAGAAGGAGTAGGAGATCCCGCCGAGGAACACCAGCGGGCGTGTCCGGAAGGGCGACCACTTGCCCTCCTGGTCCGCCTTGGCCATGGCCAGGATCAGGATCGCGATCGGGATCATCATGCCGCTGAGGTCGCGGGCCTCGATCGGCAGGAACAGGTTGGTGAGCGTCAGGCCCACCGCGAAGATGACGAACGCCACCGGCACGCTGGGGATGTGCTTCATGCCCCTGAGCATCAGCAGCGCCAGGCACATGCCCAGCACGAACTGGAAGAGCCGGATGGGCGGGAACATCAGCGTGAACCAGTAGATGAAGGCGTTGTCGAAGCCCTCCAGCGGGGCCTGCATGGTCGGGTGCTTGACGGTGAAGGTCTTGCTCGCCAGGTACGGCAGGAGGAACGAGAGCACGACGCACGCGCCCGCCATGATCTGCAGGCCGCGCTTGGTGAAGTGCATGAGCATCATCATCAGGCCGGGGAAGAGCAGGTAGAGGAAGACCTCGTTGCTCAGCGTCCACATGGCCGGGTTGAGCCCCATCAGCACGTCCTGGTGCGGCGTCCAGCCCTGGAGCAGGAAGGTGTGCGCGAGCACGATCTTCCAGTCCGTCCACATGTCGCCCAGCCATCCCCACAGCAGGAACGCCGCCGCGGTGACGACGAAGTACACCGGGTACACCTTGCCGATGCGCTTCAGGTAGAAGGAGAGCGTGGACGTGCCGGGCTTGTAGATGTAGGCCAGCACGAAGCCGCTCAGGATGAAGAAGTAGTTGATCGGCACCGGCACGAACGCCGTGAACGACTCGTAGAGGAAGGTGTCCGATGCCGCCCGCCCCTCCTGGTCGGGGGCGTAGATCTCAGCGGCCCCCACCGGGGTGGCGAACTGCATCGCCAGGAAGTGCCCGCCGAAGACCAGGAACGCCGCGAGCGCCCGGCCCCCGTTGAGCGACAGCATCATGTCGGGTTTCGGTCGTGCACCGACCTGGCCGCTTGTTGTTCCGTTTTGCATTCTTCTCACTGCCCTCCATCACTCGAGGCGCCAGGTCGCACCGATCGTCCAAGCCTCCTTTCGTGCAGGTGCCGCCGCATCTTCCACCGTGCGGCGATGGCGGCCGGAGCCGGATAGCGCAATTGCGAAGATGACCTCGGTGGGATACGTACTTACTGTCGTGCCCAGCACCTCACCAGAGGAGACGACGATGGCTGATGCGACGAGCACTTCCCGACGCCCGGAGACCGAAAGCCGTGGCCGGAGCATCGCGCTCTGGGTGCTGCAGGTCCTGCTGGCGCTGCAATTCCTGGCCGCCGGTTCGGCCAAGCTGTTCGGCGACCAGGCGATGGTGGACATGTTCGCCGACATCGGTGCGGGTCAGTGGTTCCGCTACCTGACCGGCACGCTGGAGGTGGCCGGTGCCGTGGGCCTGCTGATCCCCGTGCTGTCGGGGCTGGCCGCGCTGTGCCTGTCCATCCTGATGACCTGCGCGACGATCACCACCATCGCCGTCCTCGGGGACGCCCCCTGGATGCCGCTGGCGGTGCTGGCCTTCTGCGTGCTGGCCGCCTGGGGCCGCTGGCCGAAGACGGTGGCGCTGCTGGACCGCGTCCGCGGGAAAGGCGACTAGGCCGGGCCCGTCCCGCACCAGCCGGACGCCGGGGTGCCCGACCGCGGCATCCGCGAAATACCGACGGGACACCGCCGGTTTCCCGCGCCCGCCTGAGCAATGCAGAAGGTGCCTCCGCTTCGGCCACGCACGAGGATTCGGAAATGACGGCGCCACCGCTAGGCGGAGGAACGATGATCAATGTGTTTCAGCCGACGCTCGGCGCGGAGGAACTCGGCGCGGTGGCCGAGGTCCTCGACGGCGCCTGGCTCGGTAAGGGGCCGCGAGTCGCGGAGTTCGAGCGGGCTTTCGCCGAACATCTGGGCGTCCCCGCCGACCGTGTCGTCACGGTCAATTCGTGTACCGAGGCATTGTTCCAGGCCATGGAGTTACTGGGTGTCGGCCCCGGTGACGAGGTGGTCCTGCCCAGCATCAGTTTCGTGGGCGCCGCCAACGCGATCGCCGCGCAGGGGGCGCGGCCGGTGTTCTGCGACGTCGATCCCCGGACCCTGAACCCCACCGCCGACCATGTGGCCGCCGCCCTGGGCCCGCGCACCCGCGCCGTGATCGTCCTGCACTACGGCGGCCGTCCCGGGTCGGTGCTGGAGATCGCCGAGCTGTGCCGCGACCGGGGCGTCCCGCTGGTCGAGGACGCCGCATGCTCGGTGGCGTCGCGGGCGGGCGACGACCCGTGCGGCGTCATCGGGGACATCGGGGTGTGGAGCTTCGACAGCCAGAAGATCGTGGTGACCGCCGACGGCGCGATGCTGTCGGCGCGCGACCCGGAGCTGGTGGCCACCGCCCGGAAGCACACCTACCTGGGCCTGGAGAGGTTCAGCGGCTACACGAGCGCCAAGGTCGCGGACACCCGCTGGTGGGACATCGAGGTCACGTCCTTCTCCCGGCGCTCGATCATGAACGACCTGCAGGCCGCGCTCGGCCTGGTGCAGCTGCGCCGCCTCGGCGGGTTCCTGGAGCGGCGGGCCGAGATCGCCGCCGCCTACGACCGCGAGCTGGCGGGGCTGGCCGGCATGCAGACGCCGCCGCCGCTCCCCGACGGCCACACCTCGTCCTTCTACCTGTACTGGGTGCAGGTGGACGAGGCCGTCCGCGACGCCCTGGCCCGCGACCTGTACGCCGACGGCGTCTACACCACGTTCCGCTATCCCGCCCTGCACCTGGTGAAGGCGTACGGCTCGGACGCCCGGCTGCCCGGCGCGGAGGCGGCGGCCGCCCGCACCCTGTGCCTGCCGCTGCACCAGGGGCTGTCGGACGGCGACGTCGAGGTGACGATCGCCGCGGTGCGCAGTTCGGTGCGGCGGCGTTCGGGCCGCCTCCCGCCGCCGCCCTCCGCGACCACCGCCTAGCGACCGCGCACCGCCGAGACCGGAGGTCCCCGCCGTGTACACAGCCGACTTCGCCGACGTCTACGAACTCGTTTACCAGGTGCGCGGAAAGGACTGGACGGCCGAGGCCGAGCGGATCCTCGCGGTGGTCCGCGAGCGGGCGCCGGAGGCGGACCGCCTGCTGGACGTGGCCTGCGGCACCGGCGCCCATCTGGAGGTGTTCGCCCGGCACCTCGGCCACGTCGAGGGCGTGGAGCTCGCCGAGCCGATGCGGGAGGTGGCCGCGCGCCGGCTCCCCGGGGTGCCCGTCCACCGGGGCGACATGCGCGACTTCCGGCTGGACGGGGTCTTCGACGCGGTGACGTGCCTGTTCAACTCGATCGGCTACATGACGACCGTCGCCGAGCTGCGCGCCGCGATCGGGTCGATGGCCCGCCACCTGCGGCCCGGCGGGGTGCTGGTGATCGAGCCGTGGTGGTTCCCCGAGCGGTTCATCGACGGGTACGTCACCGCGGACGCCGGGTCGGCGGACGACCGCGTGGTGGCCCGCGTCTCGCACACCAGGCGCGAGGGGCGCCGCACCCTGCTGGACTCGCGCTACCTGGTGGCGGGCCCCGACGGGATCAGCGAACTCGCGCACCTCCACGAGCTCACCCTCTTCACCAGGGCCGAGTACCTGGCGGCGTTCGAGGCCGCGTCGTGCCTCACCGAGTTCATCGAGGGCGGCCTGACCGGGCGCGGCCTGTTCGTCGGGATCCGGAAGTGACGGCGATGCGGTACGAGCGGCTGGGCCGCACGGCGCTGCGGGTCAGCAGGCTGTGCCTGGGCACGCTCAACCTCGGGGTGCGCACCTCGCTGGAGGACGCCGCGCGCCTGATGGACCTGGCCCTCGACCACGGGATCAACTACTTCGACACCGCCAACCACTACGGCTGGCAGGTCCGCCGCGGCCTGACCGAGGAGATCATCGGGGACTGGTTCGCCGGGGGCGACCAGCGCCGCGACAAGGTCGTGCTGGGCACCAAGGTGTGCAACCCCATGAGCGACTGGGCGAACGACAGCGGCTTGTCGGCGCGGCACATCATCGCCTCCTGCGAGGCGTCGCTGCGGCGGCTGCGCACGGACTGGATCGACGTCCTGCACATGCACAACGTGGATCCCACGGCGCCCTGGGACGAGGTCTGGCAGGCCATGGAGACCCTGGTCGCGCAGGGCAAGATCCGCTACGTGGGCTCGTCGAACTTCGCGGGCTGGAACATCGCCGCGGCGCAGGAGACCGCCGCGCGCCGCAACTTCCTGGGCATCGTCGCCGAGCAGTGCAACTACAACCTGTTCACGCGGGACGTGGAGCGGGAGGTGATCCCCGCGGCGCGGGCCTACGGCGTCGGGGTGGTGGCCTGGTCGCCCCTGCACGGCGGGCTGCTCGGCGGCGCCCTGCGCAAGCTGGCCGACGGCACGGCCGTGAAGAGCGCGCAGGGCCGGGCCATGGTGGCGCTGCAGGAGCACCGCCAGGTCGTCGCCGACTACGAGGAGCTCTGCGCCGGCCTCGGCCTGGACCCCGCCGCGGTGGCGCTGGCGTGGGTGCTGTCCCGGCCGTCGCTGACCGCCGCGGTGATCGGGCCGCGCACCGCCGCCCACCTGGAGAGCGCGGTGCGCGCGATGGAGACGCCGCTCCCCGCCGGCACGTGCGACCGGCTCGAAGCCGTTTTCCACCCGCGCCGGGAGGCCGCCGGCATTCCCGTGAGCTGAGCAGAACGGAGTGAGGACCGTGGACGGACAGGACGACGAGCCGATCGACATCCATGTGTGGCTCGCGGAGCATCCCTTCCCGAACTACTACGGGGAGACGTTCCTGGAGCCGATGCGGCGGGTGGCGGACGCCTTCACCAAGGCCCATCCCGGCTACCGGGTGGTGCTGCGCGGGATGGACTACCGGGAGATCGCCGAGGCCGTCGCGGACGCGGTGGCGCAGGGCGAGCCGCCGCATCTCGCCGAGTACTACGCCACCGCGGCGCAGCTGGCCCTGGACACCCTGACGCCCGAGGGGCAGCCGTACTTCACGCCGATCGGCCCGGCCATCGGCGACCGGGCGGAGATCCTCGGCGAGCCGGTGGTCGTGGACGCCGTCGAACCGGTGGCGCGCGACTTCTTCAGCCACCGCGGCGAACTGCTGTGCCTCCCGGTGACCGTGACGACGACCGTGCTGCTGTGCAACAAGACGATGCTGGACGCCGCCGGCGTCCCGGTGCCGCGGACCTGGGGCGAGCTGGAAGCGGCGTGCGAGGCGGTCACCGCGCTGGACACCGGTCCGGCGCACGGCGTCACCTGGCCGAACCACGGCTGGCTGTTCCAGCAGGCGGTGGCCCTGCAGGGCGGTGTCCTCACCGACCGCGACAACGGCCACGGCGGCCGGGCCGAGACGGTCGACCTCGCCTCCGCGGAGGTGCTCGCCTGGGCCGAGTGGTGGCGGCGGCTCAGCGACAAGGGCCTCTACCGGCGCTGCGAGGACTGGCCGGACGGCTTCGGGGCGTTCGCCTCCCAGGAGGTGGCGTTCACGCTCAGCTCGTCCAAGCTGACGCACGACTTCGTCCTCGCCGGCGAGGAGGCGGGCTTCGAGGTGTGCGCGGCGGCGATGCCGCACAACGAGGCCGTCGCCCGCGCGGGCAACGTCATCTCCGGGCACGGGCTGTGGCTGGCGGACGGCCTGGACGAGGCGCGCCGCGAGGGCGCGCTCGCCTTCTCCCAGTTCCTGGTCAACGCGCGGAACGCGGCCGAATGGCACCGGGCCGTGGGATTCCTGCCCGTCACCCGCGAGGCCCGGGACCTGCTGGAGCGCGAGGGCTGGTTCGACCGGCACCCCCACCAGCGGGTTCCCGGCGAGGCGCTCGCCGCCTCGGCCCGCACCCCCGCCACCGCGGGGACGCTGGCCGGCGACTTCGCCGGGATCCAGTACGCGATGACCCGCGCCATGGACGACGTGCTGGACGGCGCCGACCCGCGGGAGCGGTTCGCGCGGGCGACCGCCGAGGCGCAGCGGCTGCTCGACGCGCACAACGCGGCGTGCCTGCCGCCGGATCCGCGCACGCCCACCCGCCTGGAGGTGTACTGACATGGCCACGCAGCCCACGCGGGAGGACCGGCTCGCGCCCGCCGAGATCGGCCGCCACTACGACGAGGTCTCCCCTATCGGGGACGAACTCCGCGACGGCCAGTTACACATGTGGTACTGGTACGGCGACGAGGACGACGCGCCGCTGGAGGAGGCAGTCCAGCGGATCAGCCACAAGGTGACCGGCACGCTGGGGCTGCGTCCCGGGGAGCGCGTGCTGGACGCCGGATGCGGGCCCGGCGAGACCGCGGTCCGCCTGGCCCGCGATCTCGGGGTCCACGTCACGGGCATCACGCTGAGCGCCTTCGAGGTCGCCAAGGCCACCAGCCGGGCGGAGGCGGCCGGCGTCGCCGACCGGGCGCACTTCCGCTACGGCGACTACACCGCGATCCCCTACCCGGACGGCTCCTTCGACGCGATCCTGGCGCTGGAGTCCCTGCTCAACGGCGACGACCTCGACAAGGCGCTGCGCGAGTTCCACCGGGTGCTGCGGCCCGGCGGGCGGGTGGCGCTGTCGGACTTCAGCCTGGAGTCGGCGCGCGAGCCGGACCGGATCGAGACCTTCAAGACCGGCCTGCGGCTGGGGGCGCTGCCCACCGTCCCCGAGTGGCTGGAACGGGTCCGCGCGGCGGGCTTCCAGGTCGAGGAGTACACGCAGTGCGGCCCCCGCGTCTTCGGCATGAAGACCAAGTACGTCACGACGGCGATGCGGCGGCGGGCGGAGATCGCCGAGCGGTTCGGCGATTCGGCGGTCCGCGAGTACGCGGACGGCTACCGGAGCTTCTTCGTCCCCCGGAAGGACCAGATCGGGTACATCATCGTGGCCGCGCGCAAGCCCGCTCGCTGAGCTCGGCGTCGATCTCCACGCAGCGGTCATAGGACGGGAGCAGGCCCTCGGCCCCCGCCCGCGACAGGGTGGGGGCCGCGCGGTCCCGTGCCGACAGCACGGGGCCGGAACCGTTCGGCCCGGACAGGTCGGGCAGGGACAGGTCGGGCAGGGGCAGCCGGAGCTCGGGGTCCAGTGGCGACAGGGCCAGTTCGTTCGCGGGCGCGTAGGACGCGGACAGCAGGTAGTTCATCACGGTGCCGTCGCGGAGCGCGACGAACGCGTGGCCGACCCCGACGGGTATGTACAGCGCCCGGAAGTCGCGCTGGTCGAGCCGTGTGGCAACGGTTCGCCCGAACGTGGGGGAACCGACCCTGATGTCCACCAGGATGTCGAGCGCCTCTCCTCGGGAGCAGTAGACGTACTTGGCGGCGCCCGGTGGTGTCGCGGTGTAATGCACACCGCGCACCACGCCGCGGCGCGACTCGGTGTGCAGCGTCTGCGCGACCGGGAACAGCGGCCGGCCGCGCGCCATCATGAGGGCCTCCTCCTGGTAGTGGGAGACGAGGAGGCCTCGATCGTCCCGGAAGACCGTCGGCGAGAACTCCAGGACGCCCTTCACCGCTAGCTCACGGGCGTCCACACGTTCCCCTGAGCCTCCTGGACCTCCGCGGAGACCAGGCCGTCGGTGAGGGCGACCGCGACGGCCTGCGTCCGGTTGGGGCAGTTGAGCTTGGCCAGGATGTTGGAGACGAGGCGCTTCACCCCGTGCCGCGAGATGAGCAGCTGGCGGGCGATCTGCTGGTTGCTGAGCCCCTTGACGAGCAGGACCAGGACCTGGCGCTCCCTGGGGGTGAGGTTGCGCCCTGTCAGCGGCCTGTCCCAGGTGTCCTGCCGCGCCCTGGCCAGCAGGTGGTTGGCGAGCACGGGCGGCATCGGGGTGTCCCCGAGGGTGACCCGGTCGATGGCGGCGCTCAGCGAGGCGGAGGTGAGGTCGTCCTGGACGAGGAAGCCGTTGCTGGGAATGGAGGTGACCACGTCGATCATCTTGTCGTGCTCGCGGTCGAGCAGGATCAGTACCTTCTTGCCGCGGTGCCAGGCGTCCGCGGCGAGGCTCGCCAGGGCACCGGACGGGAGGTCGCCGAACCGCAGGACGAGGATGTCGAACCCGTCGTCGGGCGGCACCGGCGCGACCGGCGAGATGTGGTTCCACACCCGCACGTCGTGCACCGCCCGGAGCGACCTCAGCATCACCGCCAGCCCGCGACGCACACACTCGTTGCGCACGACCAGCGCCACCTGAAATGTCTCCACAGGCTTCCTAATGGCTATTTGCTGCCCCATGCCCCCTGATTTCCTTCCACCCAGAAGGGGTCGCGCATCAAACGATCGCCCGGTTTCTACCCGAACGACCCATGAGCAACATAAGAGCGCTATTAGGCGCTGACAAGAAGGCCGCCCGGAGGGGGGAGCACCCGGTATCGAAAGGCGTAGGGCGGACGCGCCCCCTTGATCATGCCGGCGGCGGTCCGGTAGCCGCGCGACGACGATAGGTGATCACACCGGACCCGCGCATCCCGGACCCGGCGCATGCGCACGGGAAAAGAAGATCCCCGCGTATCCGCGTCGTCATCATGGGGTGTCAGCCGCGGGCAGGAGATGCGAACCATGAAGGCACTGATCTTATCCGGGGGGACGGGCTCCCGCCTGCGCCCCCTCACCCACTCCACGCCGAAGCAGCTCGTGCCGGTGCTCAACCGGCCCGTCCTGGAACACGTACTGGACAACGTCCGCGGGCTGGGCATCACCGAGATCGGGCTCATCGTCGGCGCCGGCGACCGCGCCGTCCCCCGGGCCATCGGGGACGGCGCCCGGTTCGGCGCGCGGATCACCTACCTGCCGCAGGACCGGCCGAGCGGCCTGGCCGACTGCGTGCGGATCGCCCGGCACTTCCTGGGCGGGGACGACTTCGTCATGTACCTCGGCGACAACATGCTCCCAGAGGGGATCGCCGATTGCGCGGCGCGGTTCCGCGCCGAGCGTCCGGCCGCCCAGCTCGTCCTCAAGCGGGTGGCCGACCCGACCGCGTTCGGGGTCGCCGAGCTGGACGGGACCGGCCGGGTGCTGCGGCTGACCGAGAAGCCGCGGGAGCCGCGCAGCGACCTCGCCATGATCGGCGTCTACTTCTTCACCGCCGCGATCCATGCCGCGGTGGCGGCCGTCGCCCCCAGCCCGCGCGGCGAACTGGAGATCACCGACGCCGTCCAGTGGCTGGTCGACCGGGGCGAGCCGGTCGGCGCCACCGAGTACGCGGGCTACTGGAAGGACATCGGGCGGATCGAGGACGTGCTGGACTGCAACCGCTGGATGCTCGCCCGGCAGACCGGGAGCGTCGCGGGCGAGGTCGACCCGGCGAGCACGGTGGCCGAGGACGTGGTGGTGGAGCGGGGCGCCCGCGTGGTCCGGTCCCGGATCGACGCGCCCGCCCTCGTCGGCGCCGGCTCGGTGATCGAGGACAGCCATGTCGGGCCGGGCTCGGCCATCGGCCGGGACTGCCTGGTCAAGTCCACCCGGCTGCTGGACTCGGTCGTCCTGGACGGCGCCTCGATCTCCCACGTCAGCGGGCTGCGGTCGTCCCTGGTCGGCCGCGGCGCCACGATCGGCCGCAGCCGCGACGACCGGGAGCTGCACCGCCTCATCGTCGGCGACGACACCCGCACCGAGATCGCCGCGTAAAGCCGGCTCCGCCGCGATCGCGACCCGGAGCCCCGGGCGGACGAACCACGAAACCCGGGACGGCATAAGGGCCATAAAGTCAATGCGCCGCCGCGGGAACGAACAATTCAGCAATTCGGAAGAAACTCTTCGAGTGTGCCCTTCCTACGATCGACGCAAGAACCGGAGCCGACGTTTCTGGTTCCCGTTCCGGACCACCGCGGTGCAGGGAGGAAGGCCATGACGACAATTCCTATTACGCCGAGCCGGGAGGGCATGGTGCCCTATCCGGCGGATGTGGTCGAACGGTACCGGGCGGCGGGTCACTGGGAGCGGCGGCCGCTCGCGGACTACCTGCTCGACGTCGCCGACCGCACTCCCGACGCCCTCGCCCTGGTCGACGGGGACGTGCGGCTGACCCACCGGGACCTGATGGTGCGCGCCGACGGCGCCGCGATGCGCCTGCGCGAGCTGGGGCTGCGGCCCGACGACCGGATCCTGGTGCAGCTGCCCAACGGCTGGGAACTGATCGTCCTCATCGCGGCCTGCCTGCGGCTCGGCGCGATCCCGGTGCTGGCGCTGACCGCGCACCGCCGGCACGAGCTGGACCACCTGGTGGAGCGGGCCGAGGCGCGGGCGATCGCGGTGCCCGACACCCTGGCCGGCTTCGACCACCAGGGCATGGCCCGGATGATCGCCAGCCGCGCGCCCACCGTCGAGCAGGTGCTGGTGTCGGGCGAGGACGTCCGCACGGGCAGCGTGGACCTGCGCGCGCTGCTGCGTCCCGCGGACGACCCGGCGGGCGCCCGCGCCGCGCTCGACGCGATCACCCCGGACCCGCTGTCGGCCGCGCTGATGCTGCTGTCGGGCGGGACGACGGGGCAGCCGAAGCTGATCGCCCGCACCCACGAGGACTACGGCTGCTATGTCCGCAGCATCGTCGACGTGTGCCTGCTGACCTCGGACAGCGTCTACCTCACCCTCCTGCCGCTGGGACACAGCCTCCCCCTGGGCACCGCCCTGGCCGCCCTCGTCGCCGGGGGCCGCGTGGTCCTGGAGGCCACGCCCGCGCCGGAACGCGCGTTCGCGACGATCGAGCGGGAACGGGTCACGGCGACCGCGCTGGTCCCCGCGGTCGCGCAGCGCTGGCTGGAGCACCGCCTCGTCGACACCGGCAGCGACCTGAGCTCGGTGGAGCTGATGCTGGTCGGCGGTGCCCGGCTGCCCGACAGCCTGGCCGAGCGGATCGCGCCCGCGCTCACCCGGAACCTGCAGCAGGGGTACGGGATGGGCGAGGGCGGCGCCTGCCTCACCCGGGTCGGCGACCCGTCCGACATCATCTGGCACACCCAGGGCCGGCCGATGTGCGCGGGCGACGAGCTCCTGCTGGTCGGCGAGGACGGCGAGCCGGTCCCCGACGGCGAGCCCGGCGAGCTGCTCACCCGCGGCCCGTGCACGATCCGCGGCTACTACCGGGCCCCCGAGCACAACGCCGAGGCGTTCACCGCGGACGGCTGGCTGCGCACGGGGGACGTCGTCCGGATCCGCCCGGACGGATACCTCGTCGTGGAGGGCCGGGAGAAGGACCTCATCAACCGCGGCGGCGAGAAGATCTCGGCCGAGGAGGTCGAGAACTTCGCCTACCAGGTGGACGGGGTCAGCCAGGCGGCGCTGGTCGCGATGCCCGACCCGGTCCTGGGCGAGCGCGCCTGCCTCTACGTGGTGCCCCGCCCCGGGGCGCTGGTCCGGCTGGAGGACGTCGAGGAGGTCATCACGCGGGCCGGCGCGGCCCGGTACAAGGTCCCCGAGCGGCTGGTCGTGGTGGACGAGCTGCCCAGCACCAACATCGGAAAGATCGACAAGAAGGCGCTGCGCGCCGACATCGCCCAGCGCCTGGACGCCGAACGGCTCACCGCGCCGGCCGTGTCCTGAACCGGGGCGGGAGGCGGTGCGGGCCGGTGGGCGGACGCGGGCCCGCCGGCCCGCACCGGCTTCCGCGGTGCCGGGGCCGGGTCGGGCCCGTGTCGGGCCGGCCGTGCCGGGTCAGGCGGCGAGGCCGTCGCGGCTCGCGAGCATCGCGCGCGTCCGCAGCGGCTCCCACCACGACCGGTTGTCGCGGTACCACTCGATGACCGAGCGCAGGCCCTCCGCGAAGCCGATCCGCGGCACGAACCCCAGCTCTTCGCGGATCTTCGCGGCGTCCAGCGAGTAGCGCCGGTCGTGCCCCAGCCGGTCGGTGACGTGCTCCACCCGGTCCCAGCCGGCGCCGCAGGCGTCCAGCAGCAGCCCGGTGATCTCGCGGTTGCTCAGCTCGTCCCCGCCGCCGATGTGGTAGACCTCCCCCGCCCGTCCCTCCCGCAGGACGAGCTGGATGGCGCGGCAGTGGTCGGAGACGTGCAGCCAGTCGCGGCGGTTCTCACCGTCGCCGTACAGCGGCACCGGCAGCCCGTCCAGCAGGTTGGTCACGAACAGCGGGATCAGCTTCTCGGGGAACTGGTACCACCCGTAGTTGTTGGTGCAGCGGGTGACGACGACGTCCATGCCGAACGTGCGGTGGAACGAGAGCGCCATGAGGTCGGAGCCCGCCTTGGTGGCCGCGTAGGGAGCCGTGGGGTCCACCGGCGACTCCTCCGTCCACGACCCCTGGTCGATGGATCCGTAGACCTCGTCGCTCGACACGTGCACGAACCGGCGCACGCCGTGCCGCAGCGCCGCCTCCAGGAGCACCTGGGTGCCCAGCACGTTGGTCCGGACGAACCGCCCCGGCCCGGAGATCGAGCGGTCGACGTGCGTCTCCGCGGCGAAATGGACGATCACTTCGTGCCCCCGCACCGTCTCGTCGACCACGGCGGGATCGCAGATGTCGCCGTGCACGAACCGGTAGCCGGGCCGGTCCGCGACGGGCGCGAGGTTCGACGGGTTGCCCGAGTACGTCAGCGCGTCCAGGACCGTGATCCGGTCGTCCCCGGAGCCGGGCAGCTCGCCGCGCAGCCCGGCGCGCACGAATTCCGAGCCGATAAACCCCGCGCCGCCCGTTACGAGAATGTTCACCGGACCGCCCCGCAGACCACCGTGGAATCGCCAATCGCTCGCATCGACATCTCCTTCACTTTCCGGCACCTGGCCTGGCCGGGCGGCCTCTCCCAATCTTGCGGGCCCGGAAAAACGCGCCGCATCTCCACGAATGCGTCCAGCACGGCCGGCCGGAAACGCCATTTTGAGAGATGCACGGCCCGGCGTGCCGCGTGACCGTTGAACAGCGAGACCGATATCTCAAGGAGGCAAGCGTGGAAACCAGTCACCAGCCGGCGTCCGCCACGTCGGCGACGATCACCTACCGCAGGCCGCCCTGGTGGCTGCGCTCCATCGTGAGCCGTATCGCCCCGCGCATCTTCCGCGACGACATCGCCATGCTGTCGGTGCGCGGGCGCACGAGCGGCAAGGTCCGGTCCGTGCCCGTGGTGGTCCTGCGCTTCCAGGGCGAGCGCTACCTGGTCACGCCCTACGGGGAGGCGCACTGGGTGCGGAACCTGCGCGCCGCGGGCGGCGCGGGAACCCTGACGATGCGCGGTCAGGCGCAGCCGTTCACCGCGGTCGAGATCCCGCCGCAGGACCGCCAGCCGATCCTGCACGCCTACCTGCGCGAGTACGGCAGCAGGCCCACCGTGGCCCGCACCTTCGCCCAGATCCCCGAAGCGGCCGACCACCCGACCTTCCGCATCGTGGAGACCCGCTCCTAGGCGGGACGGCGGCCGGCGGGCCCCGGCGAACGCCCCCGGGCGGACGGTCGTCCGCCGGGGGCGCCGCCGTCAGGCCGTCGCTCGGGTCGGGGGCAGCCGGTCGTGGGACGGTCAGCCGGTCGTGGGACGGGCCTCGATCAGCGCGGACCGGGCCCAGTGCCCGATCCGCACCACCTCGAACCCGGCCGCGGCCAGCAGCGCCCGCCAGGCGCCCTCGCCGCGTTCGCGTCCGCCGAGCAGCACCAGCATGTGCAGGTCGAGCAGCTTGGCCGGATGGGGGACGGCGTCGTCGGGGACGACCTGTTCGAGGATGAGCAGCCGGGCGTGCAGGGGCATCGCCTCGCGGCACCGGCGCAGGATCTCCGCCGCTCTGGCGTCGTCCCAGTCGTGCAGGATCTGGGCGAGCACGTACACGTCCCCGCCCTCGGGGACCGCCCGGAAGAAGTCGCCGCCCACCACCTGACAGCGGCCGCGCACGTCGGCGTCCGCCAGCACGAGGCCCTCGTCCTCCACCACGTGCGGGAGGTCGTACAGCACGCCCTGCAGACCGGGGGTCCGGGACAGGAGCATGTTCAGCAGCCGCCCGTTGCCGCCGCCCACATCGACCACGGTGGCCACGCCGGACCAGTCGCGCTCCAGCAGCGGCCGCAGCCGCAGGTCGACCAGGCCGGCCTGCGCCGCGTTGAAGGTCGCGGACGCCTCCGGGCGCTCGCTCAGCCAGTCGAACATGGGCTTGCCGAACACCGCGTCGAAGGCCGGTTCGCCGGTGCGCAGCGAGTGCGTCGCCGCCGACCACGCGTGGTAGGCGTCACCGGCCATCAGCGTGACGAAGTGGCGCAGCGACCCCGGCGCGTCCCGGCGCAGCAGGGCGCCCATCGGCGTCAGCGCGAAGGTGCCGGCGGGCTCCTCCACGAACAGCCCCTCGGCGGTGAGCACGCGCAGGAACCTGCGCAGCGCGTCGGGGTCCGCACCGGTCCGCTCGGCGAGCCGCGCGGCGTCGGCCGGTCCGTCCACCAGTTCCTCGACGACGTCCAGCTCGGTCACGGCGAAGATCGCCTGGGACACCAGGTAGCCCATGATCTTCAGCCGGAGCAGGCCGTTGTCGTCGTTGTGCCCGGCCATCGCGGGTCCCTTCATCCGGCCGCCCGTTCCCGGGCCGCGTCGCGCAGCCCCGGGAAGAGCGGGATCTCCGCCGTGCCCTTGAGGTAGTCGGCGCCCGCGGTGCCACCGGTGCCCGGCACCGAACCGATGATCTTGCGGGTGATGCCCCAGTGCGTGCGCTTCATGGCCCGCCAGCCCCGGTCCAGGCGCAGCATCGCCTCCGCCACCGGCCGCATCGCGTCTGGGCCCAGGTCCGCGAGCCGGGCGTCGAACGCCTCCTGCAGCGTGGGACCGGTGATCACGACCGGCGCCGTCCGGTCGTCGGTCGCGGCGGGCGGCCGGACCGCGCTGAGCCGCTCCACCTGCCGGTACGCGCGCGACTGCACGGCGCTGCGACCGTCGGTGTGCGCCCGGATGTGCGCGAACGCCGGGCGCGACATCGTGGTCAGCACCCGGAAGAGGACCGGGGTGGCCGCCACCCGCCGGCCCGCGTCGTCCAGTTCGCCCGCCGCCGCCACCGGGTCCCCGTCCATCAGGGCGGCGACCGCCCGCTCCAGGCACCGGAACATCTGCCGGTAGACGATCTCGAAGATCTGCACGCTGCGGATGAACATGATCTCGTCGTGCAGCGGGGTGGTGGGCAGCATCGCGCTCTCCACCGTGCGCCGGACCGGCGCGGGCACCCGGTCCAGGACGCCCTGGCCGCGCAGCCGCGCCCAGCCCGCCAGCGCGGTGTCGTCGCGGCCGATCCGCCGGCCGCCCCGGGAGTCCAGCGCGACGCCGACCGCGCCCGCCGCCAGGGGCGCCAGCTCGGCCGCGCGGGCGAGCGCCTGGAGCGTCGCGTGCGTGCGGATCCGCTGCGGCTGGGCGCCGGGGTCGGCCGCGAGCGCCTCCCCCTCGACGATCAGCAGGTCGGACAGCAGCGCCACCAGCTCGGCGTCGTGGACGGTGTCGGCGTCCGACCCCGGGTACTCGTCCGCGAGCCGCTCCAGCACCGGCATGTTGACGTAGGAGTCGTAGTCGCCGTCGTCCTGGTCGAAGGTGCTCGGCAGCCAGTCGGCGAGCAGGCGCTCGGGCAGCGTCCGCGGCGCCGGAAGCCGGGCGTGGACCTCGCGCAGCGCCTCCACCAGCGCCGGGTCCGCGTAGGTGCGGCCGTGGTGGCGGTACCGCTCGACGACCTCCCGGTAGGGGAACGCCTCAGCCCGTCCTCGGGCCGCGGGGTCACCGGGCGGGCCGAGCCATCGGGCGACCCGGTCGAGGACGCCGCGGGCCGTCCGGTCCGGCACGTCCGTCCTGGTGCTGTGCACGCTGCGGCCGCCGACGCCGACGTGCGGCGGCCACTGTGGCGCGGTCCGGGCGAGTGACCGCGCGATCGCTAATCGTCCCGTGCCGTCGCGGTCGGACGGCAGTTGCTCCCGCGCTCCCATGACCACAAGCGTGGTCGCGATGAACCGGAACGGCTTCTCTTCTCGTGCCGTTACGTGAACACCGCGAAATACCGGTGAAAAATAACGCATTCTGCGAGAAATCGGGTGTCAGTAAAGGTGTGAGGATCTGCTCTCACATACTGGACCTCCAGGGGGAACCATGCTGGACAGAAGGAAAATACTCACGATCGGCGGTGTCGCCGGCGCCGCTTCGGTCATGCCGCTGGCGCGGCTCGCGCACGGCGATTCCACCGAGAACGGCGTGCGCAATGCGACCTCGCACCACCACCATGGCGGCAAGGTGACGACCCGGTCGGCCGCCGCCAACGCGGCGCCGCCCCTGGACCCGTTCTCGGTCCCCATGCCCGTCCCCCAGGTGCTGAGGCCGTCCTACCGGACCTCGAAGCTCGACCAGTACGTGCTGGACATCCAGCCCGCCAACGTCGAGATCTTCCCCGGCTTCAAGACGGCCGCGCTCACCTACGGCGGGACGTTCGTCGGCCCCACCATCCTGGCCACGGAGGGCCGGGCGATCCAGATCAAGTACCGCAACCAGCTGAAGGAGGACGCCAACGTCCACCTGCACGGCGGGCACAACCCGGCGTCCAGCGACGGCCACCCGATGGACGTGATCCCCGCCGGCGGCTCCAAGGTGTACACGTACCCGAACCGGCAGCCCGGGGCCACGCTCTGGTACCACGACCACGTCCACCACCTGGAGGCCGAGCACGTCTTCCGCGGCCTGCACGGCTTCTACCTGCTCAAGGGGTATGACGAGGCGCGGCTGAACCTGCCCTCCGGCGAGTACGACGTGCCCATCATGCTGCGGTACGGCAAGTTCGACGAGGACGGCCAGATCCTGTTCAGCCCCTACGACGACGTCAGCACGCGCACCACGTTCCTGGTGAACGGCCGGCCCCAGCCGTACTTCAAGGTGGCCGCGCGCCGATACCGGTTCAGGCTGCTCAACGCCTCGAACCACGGCGACTTCAAGGTGAACCTGGGCGGCCGGGAGATGGTCCAGATCGCCTCCGACGGGGGTCTGCTGCCCGCGCCCGTGTCGCGCAAGGAGGTGCTGATCACGCCGGGCGAGCGCGCCGAGGTGGTGGTCGACTTCTCCGACGTGCCCGTCGGCTCCAGCGTGGTCCTGGAGAGCGAATGGGGGCCGGTGATGCGGTTCGACGTCGACCGGCGCGGGTTCGACACCGGCGGGCCGCCCGCCGTGCTGCGGCCGAACCCGACACTGCCCAAGCCCACCGTCGAGCGCGAGATCCGGATGCGGCTGTCCGACGACCAGCAGGTGTTCTGGATCAACGGCAAGCCCTTCGACCCCGACCGGGTGGACGTGCGGATCAAGCGGGGCACCACCGAGGTCTGGCGCATCTACAACGACGACTCCGACTGGGGCATCGACCACAACTTCCATCTGCACATGGTCCGCTTCCGCGTGCTGGACCGGGACGGCGCGCCGCCGTGGCCGGGCGAGTCCGGCCTGAAGGACACCGTGTCGGTGCCGCCGGGCACCTCGGTGCGGGTGCAGGCGACGTTCGGCGAGCACCTGGGCCGCTTCGTCTACCACTGCCACATGATGGAGCACTCCGGGCCGTTCCAGATGATGGCCCAGATGGAGATCGTCCGATAGGCCGCCGCCGGCTCCCGCAGGGCGAAACGGGTCCGCCCGGCCACCGTTCTCCTCGGTGGCCGGGCGGACCCGTCCGTTCAGCTCACGCCAGCGGTCACGGGTCCACCACCGCGTCGTCCACCACCGCGTCGTCCACCATGGCGTCGTCCACCACAGGGGCGTCCGCGCCGCGCCGGACGTAGTCCGCCGCGACCGCGATGAAGGCGTCGTTCTCCTCGGGGCACCCGATCGAGACCCGGACCCCGGTGCCCGCGAACGGGCGCAGGCACACCCCTTCGGACGCGCAGGCGTCCGCGAAGTCGGCGGTGCGCTCCCCCAGCCGCAACCAGACGAAGTTGCCCTCGCTCCCCGGAACGTCCCAGCCCTGCGCCAGCAGCGCGCCGGCGACCCGCGCGCGCTCCTTGACCGTGGTCTCGACCCGCTCCAGCAACTCGTCCTCGGCCGCCAGCGACGCCAAGGCCGCCGCCTGCGCGACGGCGTTCACGCTGTACGGGACGGTGTGCTTGCGGACCGCCTCGGCCACCGCCGCGTGGCCGACCAGGTAGCCGACGCGCAGGCCCGCGAGCCCGTACGCCTTGGAGAAGGTCCGCACCGCCACCAGGTTGGGGTGGTCGCGCCACAGGGCCAGGCCGTCCGCGGCCTCGGGGTCGCGCACGTACTCCTGGTACGCCTCGTCCAGCACCACCAGGCAGGTCGGGGGCACCCGGTCGAGGAACGCGGTCAGCTCGGCCCGCGACACCACGGTGCCGGTGGGATTGTTCGGGTTGCACACGAAGACCAGCCGCGTCCGCTCGGTCACCGCGTCGGCCATCGCCGCCAGGTCGTGCCGCTCCTCGCGCAGCGGCACCTGGACGTTCGCCATGCCCGCCAGGGACACCAGCAGCGGGTACGCCTCGAACGACCGCCAGGCGTACATGATCTCGGCGCCGGGCTCGGCCACGGCCTGCAGCAGCATCTGGATGACGCCCACCGCGCCGGCGCCGACGACGACGCTCTCGTCCGGTACCCGCAGGCGACCGGCGAGCGCCTCGACGAGCGGCACGGCGTGGTTGTCGGGGTAGCGGTTGATCCCGCGCAGCCCGGCGGCCAGCGCCTTCTCGACCGACGGCAGCGGGCCGTAGGGCGATTCGTTCTGGGACAGCTTGACCAGGGCACCGCGCGCCTCCGGCTCCGCGGCCGGGCGGTAGTCCAGGAAGCGGCCGACCACCGGGCGGAATCGCGGAATCGTCCCCGTACGCGGCGGGGTGCTCCCCGTCCGCTCCGGGTCATCGGCTGCGGCGTTGCGGCCTGATCGTTCGTCCATGGGACCAGGCTATGCATTCCCCATTCCGGGGGATTACCGCAAAATTGCCGAATTTCGGGAACCGGGCCGCGCCCCGGTCAGGACGCGGTGAGGAAGGGCACGAGGACCGGGGCGACCGCCTCCGCGTCGGCCACGTGGCCCTGGTGCGGGATGACCACGCGCTCGGCGTCGGGGATGGCTTCGGCCAGCGCGTCCGCGGCGTCGTCGAAGAACGACCCCAGGGCGGCCATGTGCGGGTCGAGCGAGCCTCCCGTGGCCACCAGCACCGGCTGCCGGATCCCGGCGAGCCGCTCCGCCGGCAGGGCGCCGTCGCCCATGGCGGCGTTGTCGTAGGCCAGCGTGTGGGCCACCGCCTCGCACTGCGGCCAGAACTCCGAGCCGCGGGCCGCCGCCACGTCGTCGTCGGACGACCCGGCGAGCCGCATGAACAGCTCGAAGGCGTCGCCGCGCCGGTCCTCGCCGAGCAGCCGGTGCAGCTCCTCGGTGTACTGGCGATGCCGGTCCGGGGCGCCCTCGTGGACGTCGTAGGGCACCTCGTAGACGCCGACCCGGTCGACGGGCAGGCCCGCCAGGACCGCCTCCAGCGCCAGGGCGCCGCCGGAGGAGACCCCGTACAGGTGCGCGGACCCGCCCGCCTCGTCGATCAGCGCGGCCAGGTCGTCGAACTCGCGTTCCAGGGCGTACGGCAGGGTGTCGCCGCTCTCGCCCCGGCCGCGCCGGTCGTAGTTGAAGACGGTGAGGCTCTTCGCCAGCTCCCGCGCCAGCGGCGCGTTCTCGGAGCGGTCGACGCCGCCCCCGCCGCCCACCAGGATCACCGGCGGCCCGCTGCCGAGCCGCTCGTAGGCGATCAGGGTGCCGTCCTTCGACTTCACCGAGCCCATGCGCCGTCCTCCCAAATTCACGGGACGGGAGCGATCGCCTCCCGACCATTCCGTCCGATGCGACCCTATCGAAGCGATACCGCATCGGACGGATTTCTCGCGCCTTTTCACATGATCATTAACGATCGTTCCCGATCGGTCAGGTGATCTCCGCCAGCGGGGCGTCCGGCGCCGCCGATCCCTTCTCCAGAATGCCGATGAATGCCGCGACCTGAGCGCGCATCGTGTCGGCCGTCCACCGGTTGCTGTTGAACCCGAGGCTGCCGACGATCTCCTTGGAGGGCAGCACGTCCAGCGTCCACAGCGCGCCCTCGGGCACGTCGATGCCCTCGTCCTGGGAGCGCAGCCGCCGCCGCACCTCGGCGAACCGCAGGTCGCCGACCTGCTCGGTCTCGGGCGCGTGCTCGGAGCCGAGCACCTGGAAGGCGGGCACCAGCAGGTCGTCGGCGGCCAGCGGCGCCATCAGGTGCGGCACCTGCCCCATGATGTCGTGGAAGGACATCTCGTGCGTGAAGGACTCCAGGCAGCCCTTCCGGGTGCGCTCCACCACCTCGCGGAAGGTCTCGCATCCGGTGATGTCCGTACGGACCGGCAGGAAGTTGTAGAAGTTGCCGACCGTGTCGTGGAACTTCTGCTGGCTCCGTCCCGCCGTGAGCGTGAGGACGGCCAGGTCCGTCACCTCGGTGAGGCGGCTCATCAGGACGTGGTACGCCGACAGGAAGACCATGAACGGCGTGGCCCGCATCTCCCGCGCGAGGTCCAGCGAGACGGCGGCCGGCTCCTTCTCGATGAGGAAGCGGTGCCAGGCGGTGGCCTTGGGCAGCCCGGCCGAACGCGGGTGGTCGGTGCGGATCGGGACGGCCTCCGCGTCGCGGTACTTCGCGCGCCAGAACTCGCGGTTGCGCCGCATGGCGGGGCTGTCGTCGTTCGCCTCCTCCCAGGCCACGTACTCGCGGTACTGCGGCGCCTCCGGCAGGGCCGGCACGTCGTGGCCGCGGCGGGCGGCGTACAGGTGGACGAGGTCGCGCATGATCAACTGCATGGACCAGCCGTCCGCCGCCGTGTGGTGGGCGACCAGGACCAGCACGCCGTCCAGCTCGTCGAAGCGGCCGAGGACCGCGCGCAGCTGCGGCATCTCGCGGATGCTGAAGGGCTCCGCCTCGATCTCGCAGAGCAGGTCCTCCACCTGGCGGTCGCGGTCCGCCGGGCCGCCGCCCGGCAGATCGCGGATGACCAGCCGCGGCGCACCGGCCGGCAGGAACCGCTGGTAGGGCTGCTCGATGCCGCGCACGATCTCGCAGCGCAGCGACTCGTGCCGCTCCACCACGTCCCGCAGCGCCTCCCGCAGCACGCCCAGGTCGATCTCCCCGCTGATCCGGTAGGCGTAGTTGACGCCGTACATCGGACCGAAGGGGCCCTGGTCGTCGCCGCGGTCGAACATGCAGATGAACTTTTGGTTGCAGGACAGGGGGGCGGTGGGCGCCGTGTCGGTGCCCGCGGCGCCCGGATCGACGACACTGGTCATACCGGACCTCCTATAAGAGTCTGTCCGATCTTTTCGCACCGGCAATTACCGCACATCTCCGAGAATGCGCGGCCGACGCCATATCGGCACTCTCGGAGAACCCGCGCCGGCGGCTCGGCGATAGTTTCACAAAAGGCGATCGGCCCGGTCCGTGCCCACGCCGGGCGCGCACCGGGCACCTCACCCAACCGAGACGAAGGGCGCCACGATGGCGATAGCGGCGAGTGCCACCGAGTCGGATCTTCCGTCGCCCCCCGCGGCCGACCCCACGCCGGACCAGCTCGTCGCGCGGGCAGAGGCGCTGATCCCGGCCCTGGTCGAGCAGCAGGCGCAGACCGAGAAGCGCACTTTCTACGCCCCGGAGATGCACGAGGAATTCCAGCGGGCCGGTTTCTACCGAATTCTGGTTCCGCGCCGCTACGGCGGGCTGGAAATGGGAATCGACACGTTTTTCCGGGTGTCGATGGCACTGGCCCGCGGCTGCCCTTCGACCGGCTGGATGTTCTGCCTGGCGGCGGCCCACGCGATTCCGGTCGCGACGCTCTTCCCCGAGCCGGCGCAGCGCGAGCTCTTCGCGTCCGGCGAGTTCTTCTGCCCCGGCACGGTCGTGCCGAGCGGCACCCCGGAGCGCACCGCGGGCGGGTGGGTGGTCGACGGCACCTGGGGCTACTGCTCCGGGGCGCCCTACGCGACGCACTTCCTCGGCCACACCCTGGTGGTGCGGGAGGGCCGGGACGAGCCCGAGCCCATGCTGTTCGTGGTCCCGCGCGACCGGTGGCACCGGCTGGACGACTGGGGCGACTCCCTGGGGCTGCGCGGCAGCGGCTCGCACAGCATCACGATGGAGGGCGCATTCATCCCCGACCACTACACCCTGCCCACCCACCACGGCATGGTGACCGTCACCGAGGGGACACCGGGGCTCGACCTGCACCGCAACCCCATGTACGGCAGCGGGCAGCTCAGCTTCATGGTGTTCGAGAGCGCCGTCGTCGCGGTGGGCATGGCCCGGGGGGCGCTGGACGCCTACGACGAGCTGATGCGGACGCGCACCACCCTGTTCCCGCCGATCGTCGGCCGCGCCGAGAACACCGACTACCAGGGCTGGTACGGGCAGGCCGTCGCGCTCGTGGAGACCGCGGAGGCCGCCATCATGGGCGTCGTCCGGCAGTGGCAGGAGCTGGGGGCGCGCGGCCCGGAGAACTTCACCAAGGAGACCGAGTGGCGCATCGCGCTGGTCTGCCGGGAGGTGATCACGCTGTGCTGGCGCGCGGTGGAGTCGTACCTGTTCCCCACCGCCGGTTCCAGCGCGGCGCGGCAGGGCGCACGAATCGAGCGGATCTGGCGTGACATGTCCACGATGCGGACCCACGCGGGGATCGCCATCATGCTGGCCGGCATCGGCAACCGCGAGGTGACCAGGGCCGCCTTCGGCATCGACGAGCAGGAGATCAACGCCTCCTGACCGCCACCCGCCCGCCGGCCCGCGGGCGGCACGGGAGGGGCCCACGGCAGTCGCCGTGGGCCCCTCCCCGTCGGGCCGGCCGCTGCTAGCGGCGGGTTCCGATGAACAGGCCCGGGGCGAGCGGGCGGCCGTCCGCGAGGGTGAAGCCGCGGACGAACTCGGGCTTGAGCCCGGCGTTCTCCAGCGCGGCGGTGTACTCGTCGCGGGCGAAGGGCCGGGCGGTGAGGGTCTCGTCGAACTCGTGGAAGCCGTCCCGGTCGGCCACCACGAACCGGGCCTCCATCCGGACCTTGTCGCCGTCCTTGGCCGCCCGGGTCAGCTGCGTGACGACCCGTCCGTCCTCCTTGTGGACGCTGCCGTCGACCCATCCGTCGAGGAAGTCGCCGGAGAAGAACCACGGCTCGACCACCAGCACACCGCCCCGCACCAGGTGCGCCGCCATCCGCTCCACCGCCCGGTTCAACTCCTCGGCCGAGTCCAGGCAGGCGACCGAGTTGCCGACGCAGATGACGGCGTCGAAGGCGAGCCGCAGGTCGAAGGTGCGCATGTCGGCGCCGTGGATCACGCGTCCGGGCAGCCTGCGGCAGGCGACCTCCCGCATGCCCGGGGCCAGCTCGACCCCTTCCACGTGCTCGAAGTGCTCGGCGAGGACCTCGAGGTGCGCCCCGGTGCCGCAGGCGACGTCGAGCAGCGAGGACGCCCCGGGCATCCGCGCCCGGATCAGCTGGGCCAGCCGTTCCGACTCGGCCCGGAAGTCCTTGCCCCGCGCGGTGAAGACGAGGTCGTACACCTCGGCGTGCGCCTGCCCGTACTGCATCAGTTCCTCGCCTTCCCCGCGCGGTGCAGCGCGGTGAGCTCCTCCAGCCGCGGGACGATCCCGGCGGGGCTGGGCAGCGTCAGCCACTCTTCGTGCAGGAACCTCGTGCCCTCGCGGTACGAGGTCTCCTCCAGCACGGCGCCGAGCAGCTCGCGGATCTCCGAAGGCGACTGCACCTGGTGGTTCAGCCGCACCCCGGCGCCGCACTCGGTCACGTAGGCCGAGGTGGTCGACGCGTACTGGGCCTTCTCGCACTGGAACTCCCAGTCGATGCCCGCGTCCGTCGCGGTGCCGTACAACCGGGCGGGCTCGTCGGTGTCGCAGATGAGCTGCGGCACCCGCTTCGCCACCGAGGCCATGAAGGTGCCGTAGCTGCCGTGGTTGACGGTCGCCGCGCAGGACGGCAGCAGCTGGTCGAGCGGCACGTACTCGACGACGCGGACGTTGGCCGGGACCCCGCCGGGCACGTCCTCGAGCTGGTTGGCGTTCAGCGTCGCGACGACCTCGATGTCGAGATCGGCGACCGCCTCCATCAGCTTGGCGGTGCGGCCCCAGTCGCCCTTGAGGAACTCGCGTCCCGAGGAGCCGAGGGTGACCGCCACGCGCGGCCGTTCCGGCGGCTTGTCCAGCCACTCCTGCCGGACGGCGGCGCCCGTGTACGGGACGAACCTGGCCGGAACGGTCGGCACCGCGGTGGGCAGCCGCAGTCCCGGCAGGTTCGGGTCCACCGTCCAGTCGCCGAAGAGCAGCGCGTCGTCGACCGCCAGGCCGTACCGCTCGGCCAGCGGCCGCATGGCCTCGGCGAGCAGGCTCTTCCGGCCGGCCGCGACGGACCGCTCGTGCGCCCAGGCGGTGGCGTCGGGGGAGATCAGGATCCGCGCGTGCGCCGCGCCCGCGACCCCCGCCGCGATCGCCCCGGCGGGGAACCACGGTTCCCAGAGCACCAGGTCCGGCTCCCAGCTCCGGGCGAACTCGACCAGGGCGCCGATGTCCGGGCGGGGTTCGGGCGGATGGTAGTCCCGGATGGTCAGCAGGGCGAAGTGGTAGAAGGCGTCCCAGGCATCCCGGTCCTTCTTGTCGCGGATGCCCAGCGCGTCCACGTAGGACTCGCTCTCCTCCCTGGTGGGGAGGA
This sequence comes from Actinomadura sp. 7K534, assembly GCF_004348575.1. Taxonomy (NCBI): domain Bacteria; kingdom Bacillati; phylum Actinomycetota; class Actinomycetes; order Streptosporangiales; family Thermomonosporaceae; genus Actinomadura; species Actinomadura sp. 7K534. The sequence continues at coordinate 40,964 of NZ_SMKB01000004.1, read as the reverse complement.
GGTCGGCGTACCCCGGATAGGCCATGTCGTGGATCGACAGCGGCGCGGGCTCGCCGCACGGCACCGCCGTGAGCCCGGCCGCGTTGACCACCCTGGCGAAGTCCGGGACGGCGACCCCGGAGGGATAGCCCGGAGGGGAGGCGACGCACACGTCATGGCCCGCGCTCTGCAGCGCCCACGCGAACGGCACCAGCGGCATGAGGTGGGCGGGCACCGGGAACACGCAGATCATCACGCGCATGAGCACTCCCCTCCGGACGGCGCGGTCCGCTCAGCGCAGCTCGACACCGCACTGCTCGATCGTCGTGAGCAGGCGTCCGGCGGCCAGTTCCGCGGCCACCAGCTCGATCTCGTCGGCCATGTAGCGGTCGCCGTCGAGCGTGGGCACCAGCGACCGCACGTGGTCGTAGGCGGCCCGCGCGGCCGGGCCGAGCAGGTCGCGGCGACCGGACAGGTCCACCGCCTGCACCGCGGCCAGCAGCTCCACGGCCAGGATGACCTGGTTGTTCGCCAGGACGCGGCGCGCGTTGCGGGCCGCGATCAGGCCCATGCTGACCACGTCCTGATTGTCGCCGTTGGACGGGACGCTCTGGACGCTCGCCGGGCCGATCGTCCGGTTCTCGGCCACCAGCGCCGTCGCCGGATACTGCGCGCCCGCGAACCCGCTGTTCAGCCCGGTGTCCCCGGCCACCAGGAACTCCGGCAGCCCGCCGCTCAGGTACCGGTTCAGCAGCCGGTTGGTGCGGCGCTCGGACAGCACGCCCAGCTGGGTGAGCGCGATCGCGGTGTAGTCCATCACGAACGCGACCGGCTGGCCGTGGAAGTTGGCGCCGTGGAAGATCTCCTTGCCCTCGAAGAACAGCGGGTTGTCGTTGGCCGAGTTCAGCTCGATCTCCAGCGTCTCGGCCGCCCGCAGCAGCGTGTCCCGCACGCCGCCCAGCACCTGCGGGATGGCCCGCAGGCTGTACGCCTTCTGCAGGTAGACCTCCGTGCGCCGGACGCCGTTGCCGTTGCCGCCGTTCGCGGCGGCCTGCCGGCGCAGGTCCTCGTGCTCGACCATGAGCCCGCTGCCCGCCACCAGCGCGCGCAGGTTGGCCGCCGAGTCGATCTGCCCGCGGTGCGGGCGCGCCAGCTCGTGCCCCTCCGCCTGGAACGGGCTGGTGGACGCCTCCAGCGTCTCCATGATCAGCGCGGTGATGATCTCCGCCTGCCGCACCTGCTCGAAGGCCCGGCCCACCACCAGCGAGCCCACCCCGGTCATCGCGGAGGTGCCGTTGATGAGCGACAGCCCCTCCTTGAACCGCAGCTGCAGCGGCTCGATGCCGTGCTCGCGCAGCACCTCCCCGGTCGGGACGCCCTTCCCGTCGCGCAGCACGTAGCCCTCGCCGATGACTGTGGAGGCGATGTGCGACAGCGGGGCGAGGTCCCCGCTGGCGCCGAGGGAGCCGATCTCCGGGATGGCCGGGACGATGCCGCGGTTCAGGTAGAGCGCCAGCCGCTCGGCGACCTCCGGCCGCACGGCCGAGTAGCCGCGGGCGAAGGCGTTCAGCCGGGCGGTCACGATGGCGCGCGCCTCGTCCTCGGCGAACAGCGGCCCCACCCCGGCGCTGTGGCTGCGCACGAGGTTGGTCTGCAGCTCGACCTCCTTGGAGGTGTCCACGAGCATGTAGACCATCTCGCCGTAACCCGTGGTCACGCCGTACACGGGGATGTTCTGCCGGGCCACCTCCTCGAACTGCCGCCGGCACGCGGTGATCTTCTCGAGGGCGCCCGGCGCGATCTCGACCGGCGCCCGGTCCTCGGCGACTCGCCGCAGGCCGCCGATCTCCAGGGTCTCGCCGTCGAGCGGCACCGTCGCCGTGATCGTGGTCGTTTGCTGTGCAGTCACCCTGCTCACCCCACCGGAGACATGTTGAGCGATCGGAGCCGGTGCCGGTCCACCTTGCCGCCGGCGTTCCGCGGAAGCCGGGGCACGGTCTCGAAGGACACCGGCGGCATGGCGGCGCCGAAGCGCCGCCGGAGCTGGGCCCGCCAGGTGGCCGGACGCGCGGGCTCGTGCACCGGCACGATGTACGCGACCAGGCCGGTGACCAGCCCATCGGGATCCGTCTGGGGCACCACGGCGCACTGCCGCACCGAGTCCAGCGCCTCCAGCGCCATCTCGATGTCGGTCAGTTCCAGCCGGATGCCGAGGAACTTGATCTGCTCGTCCGCGCGCCCGGCGAACTCCAGGGTGCCGTCGGTGCGCAGGCGGCCGAGGTCACCCGTCCGGTACCACCGGCCGCCGCCGTCCCACCCGGGGTCGCCGGGCGGTGCGGGGACGGGCGGGCGGAACGGGTCGCGGTGGCCGGCGGCGGCCCCCACGTAACCGGGCGTCACGTAGGGGCTGTGCAGGACGATCTGCCCCTCCGCGCCCGGCGGGCACGGCCGGTCGTCCTGGTCCAGGACGAGCACGCGGCGGCCATGGATGGCGCGGCCGATCGGCACGATGCCGTCCACCGGGCCGGTGACCGGATGGCAGGTCGCCAGGATCGTCTCGGTCGGTCCGTACAGATTGGTCAGCCGGACGGCGGGCAGCGCGGCGCGCAGCCCGCCCGCGAGTTCCCCGGGCAGGGGTTCGCCGGCCAGGAGAACGTCGGTCAGCCTTCCCAGGTTCCGGGCGCGCCCGTCGGCGAGGACCTTGAGCAGTGCCCGCGCGAAGCTGGGCACCGTCTGGAACACCGTGACGCCCTCGGTCTCAAGCCACCCGGTGAGCTTCTCGGGGTGCGCCCGGATCCGCTCCGGCACCGGGCACACCGTCGCACCCGTGGTGAGCGCGGCGAACAGCTCGCACAGGCTCGCGTCGTATCCGGGGGCGGCCCACTGCGCCACCCGAGCACCGGGGCCCAGCCCCAGATGCCCGCCCAGCCATTCGACGAACTGCGCGAGCGCCGCATGCGATTGCGGAATCCCCTTCGGCACACCCGAGGACCCCGAGGTGTAGGCGACGTAGGCGCGCGCCTCCAGTCCGGACACCGCCCCCTCGGCAGGGCCGGTGGCGGCCAAAGCCGATTCCGTCTCGTCGGATAACCCCGTCTCGTCGGATGACTCGGCCATGTCGAGGAGGCGGCCGCCCAGTTCGGCGCGGTACCAGCCGGCCAGTTCGTCCGCCGCCTCCCGTTCGCCGTCGCGGATCAGGACGCGCGGGCGCAGTTCGGCGAGCACGGCCCTGCCGCGCTCCCCCTGGTCGCCGGGCCCGAAGCAGACCACGTGGGCACCGGCCGACAGCGCGCCGAGCACGGCCGCCGCCTGGCGCGGCCCGGGGGCCAGCCGCACGGCCACGGCGTGTCCGCCCACAGCGCCCAGCTCGTCCCGGACGCTGTCCGCCCGCTCGATCAGCGCGCCGTAGGAGACCGACTCGCCGGCCCAGGAGACCGCTGTCGCGTCGGGGGCGCGGACCGCCCACGCGCGCACCCGCTCGTGGACCGTCCCGCTCGCGGACGGGACGCCGCCCATGTCACATGCTCCCGAGAAGCGGCGGATCGACGTCCGCGTGGTCGAGGACGGTGTAGGGGTTGCGCATCTCCACCCAGCCCAGGTCCGGCGGGCAGGAGTCGTAGCCGAGCAGCCGCCGCACCTCCTCCGGGTAGGCCATCGCCGCGATCTTCGGGACCGCGAGGTACTGGTTCTCCTCCTGGCGCAGGTTGGCCAGGTCCAGGCCGATCGTCAGCCCGGTGCGCGGCTCGGCCTCCCGGTTGGCGCCGCCGCCGTGGTAGACGCCGCCGAGGAAGACCAGGGCCGATCCCGCCGCCATCTCCGTCGGCACGCACTCCTGGTAGGAGGGCGGCCGCTCGTCGTCCCAGTGGTGGCTGCCCGGGATGACGAGCGTGCCGCCGTTGAGCTCGGTGAACTCGCTCAGCGCGAGCATCACCTGGACCCTGCTCGTCGGCCCGGGGTGGCGGCGCAGGTGGAGCGCGTCGTCGCGGTGCAGCGGCTGCCTGCCCTGCCCGGGATGGATCTGGATCGCCTGCGTGACGCTGATCTGGATGTTGGGGGTGACCATCACCCGTTCCCGCCCCATCCAGATCGGCACCGGCCGCTGCATGATCGCGCGGGCCGCGCCGAGGAAGAGCGGGTGGGTGACGACCGGGGTCAGCTCGGTGGTGCGGGCGAACAGCGACGAGACCCGGCGGGTGCGGGTTCCGCTGGTGGCGTCGCCTCCGTAGCCGCTCTCCGCCAGCGCGTCCCCGAGGTCCGCCCAGAGATGGCCGAGGACGGTGTCGGTGACGAAGTCCTCGATGATGACCGCGCCGTCGGCCTCCAGAACGCCGAGCACGTCGTCGAGCCCGGCGTCCGGCCCGACGCGTGCGAGGCCGCGCCTGCGCGCGTCGCCGGTCATCACGCGGCGGTGTCCAGCCGCGCCACGATCGCGCTCGCGAAGGTGTCGAGGTCCGGGTCCTCGAACAGCTCGCCCACGTCGACCCAGATGTCGAGCTCCTCCTCGATCCGGGTGACGATCTGCACGGCGGTGATCGACTGGCCTTTCAGCTGAAAGAACGAGGCCGTCTCCTGGCCGGGCTGCACGTCGAGCAGCTCGTTCCAGATTTTGGCGATATGCTCCCGCACTGCCGAAGGCGCGGAGGTGACGGCTTCCTCACCCATGGAATTGCTCCTGATTCTCAGCCCGCCCCGGGCGCTCACCCGGCTTCCTCGAAGCAGCCTCGCAGCCCCCCACCAGGGAGCACATCTCCAGGATTGCGTGCTGCCGCCGCGGCCCCGCCGCGACATCGGCCATGGCGATTCCGAAGAAATGGCGGACTTCTCGGCGCCGCCTATTCGAGGCGCGCCGCGCGCATTCGAATGCACCGGACGCGCCGCGGCTCATTGCCGGCTAACGGTCCTCGTTCCGTTCGAGGCGCAGCCTGCGCGGCATCGGCGGGAGGTCCCGCACGGTGATCAGCGACGCGGCGACGGCCTTGTTGACCGCGTCGATCCGCGACACCGCGTCCAGCTTGCCGAAGATGTTGCGCAGATGCCGTTTGACGGTGGCCTCGGTGAGGTTGAGCCGGGAGGCGATCTGGGTGTTGCTCAGCGCCTGCGCGGTCAGCTCCAGCACCTCCAGCTCGCGCGGCGACAGCAGGTCGGCCGCCGGCTGCTGGGCCTGGGCCAGGCTCTCCTGGGAGACCGCCAGCACCACCCGGCCGTCCCCGGAGTGCGCGCTGCGTACCGCGGCCAGCAGCTCCTGGCGGCGCACGCTCTTCAGCAGGTAGCCGCTGATGTCGGCGGCGAGCAGGCTGCGCAGCAGCCGCGGCCCGTCGTACATGCTCAGGATGATGACCTTGGTGTTCGGCGACCTCTCGCGGATCCGCCGCACGGTGACGGTGACGTCCTCGCCCGGGATCTCGACGTCGAGCAGGACCACGTCCGGGCGCCGCTCGGTGATCATGGCGACCGCGCCGGCGCTGTCCCCCGCCTCGCCCACGACCCGGAAATTCTCCTCGGCGTCGAGGATCTCCCGCAAACCTTCGCGCAGCAGGGCATGGTCGTCCACAATTACGATCGTGATCGACTTGGGCCCCCGCACCATCACGCTCGCCGAGCCGAAGATCTCATCACAGCCCCGCCCTCGTTTTCGGCAAGACGATCAGGTCCGCCGAAATGATCCCCTCGGATACGTGCCTATCCTCGTGATTACTTGCAAGTTGCGCAATACCTCCCGCGATGTCGTGGGATGCCGCACAACGGACTCGATAGTATGTTCTTCAACCATCTCGCCGGGGACGCGCGGACCGCTCAGGTCACCGGGTCCTCGCGGCGCTCGGGCGGGAACCGCGCGAGCAGCTCGACCTGGGTGCCCTTCCCGCGCTCGGAGAGCACGGTGAGCGACCCGTCCAGGAGGGCGGCGCGTTCGGTCATCGACGCCAGGCCGGTGCCGTCCGACCGGCCGTGCTCGGTGGGCTCGAAGCCGATGCCGTCGTCCTTGACCACGGCCCGCAGCTCGTCCGGCGAGATGTAGACGTTGATCAGGACCAGGTCCGGCTCGCCGTGCGCGAGCGCGTTCCGGATCGCCTCCCGGATGATCAGGAAGGACTCGTCGCGGACGATGTCGGGCAGCCAGGTCTCGTCGCCCGTCACGCGCAGGGTGAGCGTCCCGTCGCCCTTGGGGATCGACTCGATGTAGGCGGTCAGCGCCTTCTCCAGGCTCTGCGGGTTGTCCAGGCGGAGGTCGAGCATGAGACCGCGCAGGTTCTCCATGGCCTCCACCACCGCCTCCTGCGCCCGCTCCAGCCGGTTCGTCGCCGCGACGGGCACGCGTTCCGCCACGTCGCCGAACAGCTCCAGCTGCCGGTGCGCCACCCCCAGCCCGTTGCCGACCCGGTCGTGCAGCTCGCGGGCGATGCGGCGCCGCTCGCCGATGTGCGCCTCGTGGATCCGGGAGAGCAGGTAGCTCATGTACGCGCCCGTGGCCTCCCGGATCCCCACGGTGATGCTCCTGGTCAGCGCGAGCAGGACGACCGCGTAGGTGTCCAGCGGACCGCTCTCCAGATGCCGCGCGGCCGCGCGCACGACGGTCTCCATGAGGATCATGGCGGCCTGCCACGACTCCCGCGCGGGCGTGGCCTTGGCCGCCCGGGCCTCGCCGATGTTCCGGGCCAGCAGCTGGGCGTTCTCGTTCACCTGGACGCGGCCCGCGCGGACGCTCCGGACGACGTCGGTGATGGCCTGGTCGGCGTGGGCCAGCGCCTGTCTGGTCGCCAGCGGGTCGTTGACGATGGAACTGCCCTCCGCGCGGAGGGCGCGCAGGTACTCGGCAAGGATCGTGGAACGCTCCGCCTCGATCCGCTCGGCAATCGAATGCCGCGCGGACACCACGCCATCGCCCGTTCTCGCCACCACTCCACCCCTTCAGTTGCACCGCCTCCCGACCTGGTCGGCGCGCTGGCAGGGTGGAGGTGCCTCCCTGACTGCCGGCCATTCTAGGTGGCCCATGAAGCTGACGTAAATCCCCGGCTCCTATGACGGCGACGCTCAGACAATTGTTCGCACGAATGACGACGGTGCGGATTCGGCGGTGCACGCGATGATCACCGCGGGCACCGAGGATGCCAGTGTCAGCTGGGAAGCCGCACCTTGCGGAGAAATGCGGGCAGTAACCAGGGACGACGCCCCCACACCATGATCCGGCCGGTGAGCGCGGCGCGCGTCCTGCTCAGCCGCCCGAAGAGCACGAGGTTGAGCGCGACCGGGTCGAAATGGAGCTTGACATCGACGTTTGGTCCTGGCTTTTCAACCGTAACCCGCCCGTCCGTAAGGACCATTACGGCAGGCTCGGTATGCCGGGACCGGAACTCGACCGCGATCCGCCCCCTGCGTTCCAGCCGGTCCCAATCAAGCAGACGGCCGTACCCGTATCTGGTCACCCCCAGCAGGAACAGTTCGAAGAACAGCGCGGCGTCGGCGGCGGAGACCTCCCACCGCGTGCCGGTGGCGCGGGCGATGTCCCGCCCGTGGATCTGCATCTCGTTGACCAGGTGGGCGAGGACTCCGGCCGCCGGGACCCGGGAGCCGCCCAGCCAGTCGATCGGCCGCCCCGGATCGGTGCCGGCGGTCGCCCGCAGCATCGCGGCGATGTCCGCGCGCAGCCGGTCCGCCAGCGCACGCGGATCACGTTCGGCGAGGTCGCGCAGCGCCACCTCGTTCAGGTCCGCCACCGTGTCGACGGTGACGTCCCCCATCATGTCGTGCAGCGCGGAGACCGGCGGCGCCGGCCCGGCCGGGTCCAGCATCGCGGCGTAGGACTCCGAGATCGCGACAACGTGTGCCGCGGTGTCGGCGACCGTCCAGTCCGCGGTGGCCATCGCGTGCGGCGGCACCGCGAGCAGCAGGTCGGCGAACCGGTCACCGACTTCGCCGATGGCCCGGCGGACCGCGAGCCATCTGGCGGAGTAAACGGCCGTTTCCATGCGCACAACCCCCAGCCGACGAGTCTGTGCGCCCATGCTGCACCACGCACCCCGCTCCCGCTTCTTTACACGTGTCACACGCGGCCGGAATTAGCGCAATTTGCAAGAAATCCCGAGGCCGAGGCTCTATAACCTGCCAGTTAATTGTCCGGGCGGCACAATTCCCATCGGACACCCCGGTATGCCCGGCACGGTGGAGGGACGGCAGATGACCAGCAACGTGAGCGCCGCGAGACGCGGCTTGGCCTGGCTCAACACACGAGGCCACAAGACCGCGGTGACGGTCTTCGGGATCATCGTGGTCGCCCACTGGGCCGAGCACATCCTGCAGGCGATCCAGATCTGGGTGCTGGGCTGGTCGAAGCCCGAGGCGCGCGGCGTCCTCGGCATACCGTTCCCCTGGCTCGTCGAGTCGGAGTGGATGCACTACGGGTACGCCATCGTCATGCTGGCCGGGTTCTTCCTGCTGCTCCCCGGCTTCGTCGGCCGGTCCCGGAACTGGTGGGCACTGGCGCTGGGCATCCAGTTCTGGCACCACATCGAGCACCTGGCGCTGCTGATCCAGGCCCTCACCGACTCCAACCTGGCCGGGAAGCCCGTGCCCACCAGCTTCATCCAGCTGCTCGTGCCCCGGGTCGAACTGCACCTGTTCTACAACGCCGTCGTCACCGTGCCGATGATCGTGGCCATGATCCTGCACCGGCGGGCGAACTCCGCCGAACGCGCGATCATGGAGTGCCTCTGCGCCGTCGAGGTGAAGCCGAAGCAGAAGGTCGGGGTATGAGGCGGGCCGGGGTATGAGGTCCACGTTCCGTCCCGCCGCCTTCGACGTGATGGTCATGATCGTCGGTGGCCTCCTCCTGGGGCTGGTGCTGACGCAGCTGCCCCAGGCGCTGCGGGCCGCCGACGCGGAGGCGGGGACGCCCGGCGTCTTCACGGCCGAGTCCCGGAGCTGCATCAGTCACCCCGGCCACACGTCCTGCAGCTGGCAGGGCCGGTTCCGGTCCGACGACGGGACGAGCCGGCGCGTTGACGTCGGCCTCTACGGGGACGGCCCCGGAGTGAGTCCCGGCGATCAGGTCACGGCGCGCGACATCGGCAGGTCGGGACACGTCTACATGATGTCCGGCAGCCGCGAATGGATCATGTCGGCGCTGCTCGGCCTGCTGGCCCTGTTCCTGCTCCACCGGGGCGGCCTGTTCCGGATGTTCCGCACGGACTCCGGCCCGGTGCGGTCCAGCGAACAGCCCGGCGACTCGCGAAGCGACCTTCAGGAAGACCCGCAGGGCTCGGCCTCGGCGTAGAGCCCGTCGGCCGCGGTGCCGTGCGCGGCTTCATGCGCGTTTGTGTCCGCGGATGGCGCGGAGTATCCGCAGCGGGAACAGGCCGATCAAGGGGGCGCGGTTGCCCAGGTCGTCGCTGTCCTTGCGGTCGAAGGCGGCGGCGTAGCGCCGGGCGTCGGCGGCGGTGGGGTAGGTCTTGCTGCCGCCGGCCCCGCATTCCCGGACGCAGTTCCAGCGCATCGTCTCGGCGTCGGCGGTGAAACGGTAGTCGTGGCCGAGCAGTCGGCAGCGCATCATCATTCGGACCCGTCGGACTCGGGGGCGGCGGTCTTGGGCGGCGGCGCGAACCGGTTGCGCGCCTGGGGCTGGGCGAGTCCCTCGTGGACGGCCTCGCGCAGCGCGGCCCGGAACCGGCCCGGCCCCCAGTATCGCGCGCCGACCAGCTCGGCCAGGTGCTGGCGGCTGGTCGGGCCGTGCTCGTTGAGGGCCTGCGCGATGGCGTTGACCTCGCGGTCCATGGCGATGTCGGAGTCGGTCGTCCGGCCCATCCCCAGCATCCAGGGCGCGTAGAACGTATCCCCGGGCCCCGGCAGCAGCCGCCGCCAGCCGGCGCGCCGCTCGCGCTGGCGGCGCAGGACGCGCTCGCGGATGCGCTCGTCGCGCTCGCGGGCGGCACGGCGCCGCTCCGCCGCCGCCTCCCGCTCCCGCCGCACCTGCTCTGCCGTACCGGACTCCGCGGCCAGGGACGCGGCGGCCGAGCGGTGCTGCGCGGCCTCCATCCGGTCGGCGGCGGACTCGGCCCGCATCCGGTGCACATCGGCCTGGCGCTCGTGCCGCTCGACCTCGCCGGCGTCCCGCTCGGCCCGGGCGACGTGGGCTCGCGCGAGCTCGGCGTGCATCTTCTCCCACTCGCCGAACGTCTCGGCCTGGCCGCGGGCGATCTCGGCCTCGACGCCCTCCAGCTCCGCGGCCCGCGCCGTCGCCTCCTCCGCCATCGCGCGCTGCTCGCGGGCGCGGGCCCGCTCGGCCGCGGCCTCCGCGAGCGCAGCGTGGGTCTCGGCGTCCCGCTGGTTCGCGGCGGTGAGGGACTCCACCTGCTGCCGCAGCGCGCCGGCGCGTTCCTCGGCGGCGGCGGCGCGCTCCAGCGCGCTGCGGCGCTCGCCATCGGTGCCGGCGTCCTCGGCGGCGATCCGCTCCTCGTGCGCGGCCGCCTCCTCGGTGAGCCGCTCGGCCTCCCACTCGGCGGTCTGCGCGAGGACCTCCTCGACCCGCCGCCGCTCGGCGGCGTCCTCGTCCCCCGCGTCCGCGCGCGTCGCGAGCTCGTGGATGACGGCGCGGTGCTCGGCCGCGTGCGCCCGGTGCTCCTCGGCGTGGCGGCGGGCCTCCAGCGCGGCGCGGCGCTCCGGCCGCACGTCCGGCCCGGCCCCCGCCTGCTCCAGCACCGCCTCCTCCTCGGCCTCGTGCGCGGTGAGCGGCTTGGCGATGTTCTCCAGCGACGCCTGCTCGGCCTTGACGCCGAAGAACAGCTCGGCGAGGCCGCCCAGCGCCATGATCGCGGCGCCGAGGAAGAAGCCGTACGCGACGATGCTCCCCTCGCCCGACTCGATCAGCTTGCCGAACAGGAGCGGGCCGGTGATGCCGCCCGTCGCCGTGCCGATCGCGTAGAAGAACGCGATGGCCAGCGCCCGCGTCTCCATCGGGAAGATCTCGCTGACCGTCAGGTAGGCGGAGCTGGCGCCCGCCGAGGCGAAGAAGAACGTCACGCCGATCAGCGCCATGAACGTCCACGTCGTCAGCGACCCGGTCACCAGCAGGGTGGCGAGCAGGATGGTGAGGGCCGAGGAGGCGAAGTACGTCCCGGCGATCATCGGCACGCGGCCGACCGTGTCGAACAGCCGGCCGAGCAGCAGCGGGCCCAGGAAGTTGCCGAGCGCGAACATGGCGAAGAAGTACGGCACCGTCCCGGACGCCACGTCGAACACGCCGCTCAGGATCGTGCCGAGGTCGAACGTCACCGCGTTGTAGAGGAACGCCTGGCCGACGAACAGCGCGAACCCGAGGATCGCCCGCTTCGGGTACCGCTTGAACGCGACCTCGGCGATCTGCCGGAAGGGGATGGCCTTGCGCTGCCGCACCGTGATGCTCTCGCCGGGCTCCTCCAGCTCCTGCCCGGTCTCCTCGCGGACCCGGCGCTCGATGCCGTCGACGAGCCGTTCGGCCTCCTCCTCGTGGCCGTGGATGAACATCCAGCGCGGACTCTCCGGGACGTGCCGCCGGACGAACATGATGACGAGGCCGAGCACGCCGCCCGCGGCGAACGCGAGCCGCCACCCGAGGTCGATCGGGAGGAGGTCCGTGTTGAGCAGGACCACGGCGGCGAGGGCGCCGCCCGCCGCGCCCAGCCAGTAGCTGCCGTTGATGATGATGTCCACCCGGCCGCGGGCGCGGGCGGGGATCAGCTCGTCGATGGCCGAGTTGATCGCCGCGTACTCGCCGCCGATACCCATCCCGGTGACGAACCGGCAGATGAAGAAGTACCAGGGCGCGAACGCGAACGCGGTCGCCACCGTCGCGATGACGTAGACGACCAGCGTGAGGATGAACAGCTTCTTCCGGCCGAACCGGTCGGTGAGCTGCCCGAAGAACAAGGCGCCGAGACACGCGCCCGCCACGTAGATCGCCGCCGCGTACCCGATGTCGGCCGCGGTCATGCCGACCCCGGCGCCCTCCTCGGTGAGCCGCGCGGCGACGGACCCGACGATCGTCACCTCGAGCCCGTCGAGGATCCAGACCGTGCCGAGCCCGACGACGATCATCCAGTGGAACCGCGACCACGGAAGGCGGTCCATGCGCGCGGGTATCTGCGTGGTCAGCGTGCCGAGGCGCGCATCCTCCGCCATGGCGGTCAACCCCCTAAAGCCGGTTGTCGCGGCCCCCGAAAAGTCGCCGCTATCTGGCTACCCATCCACCGGAAGTCACACCTGACCCGCGCGGCCAAGGTCAAGAACGCCGGTCCCGGTGCGGGCGGCCCTCTCCCGCACACGAGAGGATGCGGGTACGGGCCACGGGCGACGGGAGGGGATGCGATGACGCTGCAGCACCTCTTTCTGGTGCTGCTGGTCGGTGGCGCGGCCCTGCTGGCGAGCATCACCGCGGTCCGCGTTGCGCACGGGGTGGGGCTGCCCAGCCTGCTGTTCTTCCTGGCCGTCGGCCTCATCATGGGCGAGGACGGGATCGGCCTGCACTTCGACGACGCCCAGCTCGCCCAGGCGCTCGGCACCGCCGCGCTCGGCCTCATCCTCATCGAGGGCGGCCTGTCCACGTCGTGGAACAGCCTGCGGCGGCTGCTCGCGCCCGCCGGGGTGCTGGCGACCGTGGGCGTGGCCGTCTCGATGCTCGTCACCGCCGCAGGCGTGCACTGGCTGCTGGGCATGGACTGGCGGCTGGCGCTGCTGCTCGGCGCGATCGTGTCCTCCACGGACGCGGCGGCGACGTTCGCCGTCCTGCGGGCGCTGCCGCTGCCGGCCAAGCTCCGGGGCCTGCTGGAGGCCGAGTCGGGACTCAACGACGCGCCCACGATCATCCTGGTGCTGGTGTTCAGCAGCGCCGGCCCGTTCCCGAGCGCCGGTTACGTCGTCGGCAACCTGTTCTTCCAGCTGTGCGCGGGCGCGGCCCTCGGGCTGGTCATCGGCCGGCTCGGCGTCGTCGCGCTGCGGCGGATCGCGCTGCCCGCCACCGGGCTGTACCCGCTGGCGACGTTCGGGTTCGGCATCCTCGCGTTCGCCGCGGCCGGGGTGGTGGGCGCCAGCGCCATCATCTCCGCCTACCTGTCCGGAGTGGTGCTGGGGAACTCCCGGCTGCCGCACCGCGCCGCGAACCGGTCGTTCGCCGAGGGCGCCGGCTGGCTGGGGCAGATCGGGCTGTTCGTCATGCTCGGCCTGCTGGTCGATCCGAGCCGGCTGCCGGACGCGGTCGTGCCGGCGGTGGTGGCGGGCCTGGTCCTGCTGCTGGTCGCGCGGCCGGTCTCGGTGCTGGTGTGCCTGCCGGGCTTCCGCTTCCCCTGGCGGGAGCAGGCGTTCCTGTCGTGGGCGGGGCTGCGCGGCGCCGTGCCGATCGTGCTGGCCACGTTCCCCATCGTCTCCGGCGTCGAGGGGGCGCGGGACCTGCTGCACGTCGTGTTCGTGCTGGTCGTGGTGTTCACCCTCGTCCAGGGGCCGAGCCTGCCCGGCGCGGCGCGGCTGCTCGGCGTGATCCAGCCGGGCCAGGCCCGCGAGGTCCAGGTCGAGGCCGCCCCGCTCGACACGCTCGGCGCCGAGCTGCTCACCCTCACCGTCCCGGTCGGCTCCCGGCTGCACGGCGTCGAGATCTCCGAGCTGCGGCTGCCGCCCGCCGCGGTGGTCAGCCTGATCGTCCGGGACGGCGCGGCGCTGGTGCCCGGACCGACGACCATCCTGATGGAGGGGGACGAGGTCCTCGTCGTCACCGCGGAGTCCGTCCGCGAGGCCACCGAGCGCCGGCTGCGCGCGGTCGGCCGCCGCGGGCGCCTCGCCTACTGGCTCGGCGAGCACGGCGACCCGGAGACCGGCAACGGCCCCGCGTCCTGAGCGTCCGGCCGGGCCGGCCTGCCGAAAGTCGGGGGTGCCGGGTGCCGATCGGCCATCGCGGGCGCCGCCCGCCGCTCCCTAGCTTTCCGGGGAGACCACGAGCGGAGAGCGCATGATCACGTTGACCGGCCTGACCAAACGCTACGGCGGGACGACCGCCGTGGCGGACCTGTCCCTGACGATCGAACCCGGCCTGGTGACCGGCTTCCTGGGCCCGAACGGCGCCGGGAAGTCCACGACCATGCGGATGATCCTCGGCCTGGACGAGCCGACCGCGGGCACGGCGCTGGTGTCCGGCCGCCGGTACGCGCGGTTCCGGCATCCGCTGCGCGAGGCGGGCGCGCTGCTGGACGCGCGGGCGGTGCACCCCGGCCGCGGCGGCCGGAACCATCTGCTGGCGATGGCGCGCAGCAACGGCCTCCCCCGCCGGCGGGTCGACGAGGTGCTCGACATGGTGGGGCTGTCGGACGTCGCGGGCAAGCGGGCCGGGACGTGCTCGCTGGGCATGGGCCAGCGGCTCGGCATCGCCGGCGCGCTCCTCGGCGATCCGCCGGTCCTGATGTTCGACGAGCCGGTGAACGGGCTCGACCCCGACGGCGTCCGCTGGGTGCGCGAGCTGATGCGCTCGCTGGCCGCCGAAGGACGCACGGTCTTCGTGTCGAGCCACCTGATGAGCGAGATGGAGCGCACCGCGGACCGGCTCGTGGTCATCGGGAAGGGCAGGCTCATCGCCGACGCGCCGGTCACCGAGATCCTCGCCGGAAGCTCGCGGCGCCGCGTCAGGGTCCGCGGCCCGCGCCCGGAGGCGCTGCGGGGACTGGCCGCCGACCTGGCGGGGCTGGGCGTCACCGCCGACGAGGTCTCGCCCGGGGAGCTGCTGCTCTCGGGCACCACCGTGGAGTCCGTCGGCGAGGCGGCCCACCGGCTCGGCGTCCTCCTGCACGAGCTGAGCCCGCTGGAGGCCACGCTCGAACAGGCGTACATGGAGCTGACCGCCGGAAGCACCGAGTTCACCGCGTCCACCGGAGAGGCCCGATGACCGCCATGACGGAGACCCGCACCGCAACCGGGGGACGCCTGCCGGGTGCGGTGGCGGCCGAGTGGACGAAGGCGTGGACGGTCCGCAGCACCTACTGGAACCTGTTCGGGGCGGCCATCCTGATGGGGCTCGCCTGCCTCCAGCTGGCCATCTACACCCTCAACGCCAACGGGAACGACGACCCGTCGGACGACAAGGGCGTGGTCGCCGTCGGGACGATCGCCATCGGCGCGGTGGACCTCGTCCAGTTCGTCCTGATCGGGCTGGCCATGCTGCTGATCACGGGCGAGTACTCCACCGGGGCGATCCGCGCGACCCTCCAGTGGATCCCGCGCAGGGGCGAGATGCTGGCGGCCAAGACCGTGGTCGCGGGCGTCATCGGCGGCGCCGCCGGTACCGTGCTCGCCGCCGCCGGGTCGCTGGCGGCGCTGCCGATCCTCGGCCGCTGGGGCGGGTTCGAGTTCGGCCCGTGGCTCGGCGACGTCCTCGCCGTCGGCGCCTACCTGGCCCTGATCAGCGTCTTCACCGTGGGCGCCGGCGCCCTGCTGCGCAGCGCGGTCGGCACGCTCATCGTGATCTTCCTGGTCGTCCTGGTGGTGCCCGCCAGCCTGCAGGCGAGCGGCATCACCGCGTTCCAACGCGTCGCGGACTTCATGCCCGCCGTCGCCGGGGCCGCCTTCATGCGCGGCGAGTCCGGCACGTACCCGCCGGCGCTCGGCCTGCTGATCCTCGCCGCCTGGGCGGCGGCCGCGCTCCTCGCCGGGCACGCCGCGCTCCGCCGCCGCGACGCCTGAGAACCGCGTCGCGGCGGCGGAGACGGCCTCGTCGTGTCAGTTCAGGTGGTCGTTGAACTGGACGGAGATCCGGTGGCCGCTGGACGGCCAGGCGGGCACGGCGAGGGCGTCGATGCGGCCGCCGCCGCCGCGGGGCTGCGACACGAGGGCGATCGGGCGCGGCCCGGCCGGGACGAAGACGTCCATGCCGGTCATGAACGGCGTGGCGAAGAACGCCGGGATCGGCGCGCCGAGGTCGGTGACGCGGTCGCGCCCGGCATCGAAGGCGAAGATCCCGATGGTGCGCTTGGTGCGCGGCGCGTTGGCGGCGTTCAGCACCTGCCGCCCGTCGATGTAGAGGGCGTCGCCCGCGCTCCCCTGGTCGCCCCACCACTCCTTCTGCCGGCTGATGGTGAGGGCGGCGTGGTCGTCACCGGTCTCCACGAGGCCCGACAGTCCCTCGCCGGGACGGCTGGTCAGCAGCCGGACGAGCCGGTCGCTGCGGCGGAAAGGCTGGAAGTACAGGTGGTGGACGGACGACTCGTCCCACACGACCGCGAACTCGTAGTGGGCGTCGCCCCGGCCCTCGAACGGGCCCCACGAGCCGTCCCCGGTGAGGTCGTAGGCGGCGAGGGGACGGCTGGTGAGGCGCGAGCCGGTGTACGGGTTCACCCGGTAGATCTCCAGCCGCGCACCGGCCGCGCCGACGTTGGTCGGGAAGTGCACCGCGCGTCCCGACAGGGAGATGCTCGCCTGCGGGACGATCCAGCTCGTGGCCGGCGCCCGCCCGTTGAAGAACTCGAAGAACCGCGCGAACGTCTCGGGCGAGGTCACGACCTGGGTGTGGGACTGGTCGGAGAAGTACACGTTGGCGGCGCCGCCGACCTGCCGCTCCGTCGAGCCCTCGCCCCACACCGCCAGCGTGGGCACGCCGCCCGGCTGGGCGTCCGCGACGGCGCCGTCGAGGTTGACGTAGTGCGCGACGGTCGCCGCCCGCGCGGGCGAGCTGCGCAGGTAGCTCTGCATCAGCGCGGTGCCGAGCGAGTGGGCGAGCAGGTCCACCCGGTCGGCGCCGGTGCGGTCGAGGAGCCGCGCGATGCGGTCGTCCAGCGACGCGTAGACCTGTTCCACGGTCGTGACCGTGAACGTCGAGTCGTACTCGTGACCCTCGATGAACTGCTCCGGGTAGCCGTTGGACGCCAGGCGCCGCGCCTGCGTCTCGAACTGGCCGGCGGAGCCGCTGAACCCGTGCACGAACACGACGGGGCGCGGGGAGAGACGGCGGCCGTGCGCGTGCGCGGGCGACACGACCGACAGGGATAGGAGCAGGGCGCAGAAGAAGGCGATGAGCCGTCGCAGCATGGGAGCGAACCCCTCGTGGTGACCATCCGGGCCCGTAGCTTCTGATCACCGGGGATCGCCGTCAAGGTTCGGGCGGCGACACTGTGCCCATGCCCAGGCGATGGCGGTTCCGGTTATTCACCGGAACGGTGCCGGGGCGTCAGGCGGGGTTAGTGACGCGGATCTTGGATTGCCCGTGCGGGAGTTCTTCCCAGTCGTCCATGAAGCGGGCGGTGAATCCGTGCCTCTCGGCGAGCGACGTCAGCGTTTCGGTGCGGTAGTAGAAGTCCTCCCGCAGGACGTGGTGTTCGGCTCCTTCGGTGCGGTCGAAGGTGAAGTCGAAGAAGCCGCCGGGGACCAGGACCCGGCCGACATTGGCGAGGCATTCGTCGATGACGCTCAGCGGCGAGTGGCTGAAAACGCTGTGCGCGTGCACGACCGAGAAGTGGTCCGACGGCAGGAACCGCAAGGTCAGGTCGTTGACGAGCGTCAGGTGCGGCAGTTTGTCTCCCAGTTCCTCGCGGACGAGGGTGTCCTGCGCGGCGAGCAGGATGTCGGGCGAGATGTCGATGCCGTAGTAGTTGCCGGTGTCGAGGTAGTCGATGAAGCGCCACCCGGCCCGCAGGTTCCCGCAGCCGATCTCCAGCATCCGGTCATCGGGCTTGAGCCCGTGTTTGACCAGGTAGTCGAACTGCATCTTGCCGAGCCGCAGCCAGCGCTCCCGGGTCGGGCTCCCGACCGCGGCCTCGGGGCTCCGGGCCGCGTCGGACCGCATGACGGCCCGGTAGTAGGCGACATGGTCACGGCTGGTGACGCGCAGTTTCAGGTCGCGCGCCGTCCTGGCCAGATACGGCCTGATCTTGTCGGGGTTCTTGGCGGCGTACCGCAGTTTGTAGGTGAGGCTCGCGCGATTCCTGCGCGTCGGCGGGACCGGTTCGGTCATCGGCTCGTCCTCTGAAGTCGCACTCCGGGAAAGCGGCGGCCAGTTCCTGCACGATGGCACAGGAGCACTACCCGTGCCACCGCCCGATAAGCCGAAGCCCGCCCGAAGACCCGCCTGAGAGCCGGGCGCACCGTCATTGGACCGCCTCGGAGCGGTATCGGCGAGCCCATGACGGCGGCGGCGGAGGTGCCGAGATGAGTCCCGGAGACGGCGCGGATCGCAAAGCCACGCCGGAACAGATGACACAGCACGGCAAGAACCTGCACAGAAATGCCGACCCGTACCTGGAGTCGATCAGAACCCTAGAAGGCTTTCCCGCCGTCCGCGCCGGCACCGCGAAGGCGGTCCCGGCCGGTCAGCCGGCGAACCGCTCGTCGACCTGCTCGGGTGTCAGGCCGAAGTCTTCGAGCGCGTAGCGGTGGGACGGCCTGGCGGCGCCGGTCGCGCTCTCCTTGTGCAGGCTCGCCATCGCCGTCCGGGCGTCGTCGCCGAACGGGAGCCCGAAGTGCCGGTAGATCCCCTCCGCCGTCGCGACCGGGTCGCGGACGAAGTCGTCATAGTGGACGTCCACGAACTGCGCGGGGTCGTGGCGGGCGCGTTCGGCGCGGAACAGCTCCAGGCCGCGGCTCCACAGTTCGAGCTGGTCACGGCCGATCACGGCGCCGGTGAAGACGTCCGACCAGCCCGCGGTGGCGTGCGCGGCGAGGCTGCACATGGACGCCATCGCGGTTCGCGGGTCCCGGTGCGTCTGGACGATCAGCGCATCCGGGTAGACGTCCAGCAGCGCGTCCAGGGCGAACAGGTGGCTGGGGTTCTTCAGCACCCAGCGCCGCCCCGGGTCGTTCAGGCCGATGAGCTGCAGGTTGCGGCGGTGCCTGCGGTAGGCGGGCGTCCAGTCTTGGCCCGCGAGCCA
Source organism: Actinomadura sp. 7K534 (assembly GCF_004348575.1). NCBI lineage: Bacteria > Bacillati > Actinomycetota > Actinomycetes > Streptosporangiales > Thermomonosporaceae > Actinomadura > Actinomadura sp. 7K534. The sequence continues at coordinate 22,125 of NZ_SMKB01000004.1, read as the reverse complement.
CTCCGAGTACGCCGGCAGGTGGGCGAGGCATTCGAAGGAGATCGACAGCATGCTCTGCCGGAGGAGCTGCCAGCATTCCTCGACGGAGTCCGCCGAGATGTAGTGGACGCCCATGAACTCGGGGTTGTCGATGTGGTGCCGCCGGTATCCGGCGTCGATCGCCTGGAAGACCGGGTCGTCCGCCCACGTCTCGCGGGGCGGGCGCGGCTGCGGCACCTCCGCGAGCCACAGGTCGAGGCCCTGGTGGGCGGGGTCGGCGGTGAGCAGCCGGTGCAGCGCGGTGGTGCCGGTGCGGGGCAGGCCGGTGACGAAGATCGGCCGCTCGACCGGGACGCCGGCGTGCTCGGGATGCCGCCGCCACGCCGCCTCGGAGAACTGCCGGGCGGCGAGCGCGCCGCGCAGCATCGCGCGCTGCGCCTTGTTGCCGAGGGGGGTGAGCCCGGCGTCCTCGGCGTAGGACTCCAGGAGCACCTTCAGCCCGTCCAGGTAGTCGTCCTCACCGAAGTCGTCCAGGCCGGTGATCCTGCTGGCGGAGGCGTGGAGGTCCTCGACGGTGCCGACGGTGTCGCGGCCTTGGGTCATTCGGGCGCCTTTCCTAGTGGTGCCATTCGCCGGCGTTGACGTCCAGGCACTGCCCGGTTATCGCGCGGGCCAGCGGCGACAGCATGAACACCACGGCATCGGCGACCTCGTCCGGATCGGGCAGCTTGCGCAGGTCGGTGGTAGCGGCGTTCTCGTCGTAGATCTCCTGCGCCGTGACGCCGCGCTTCTTGGCGAGGTGGTCGAAGTACCACTTGAGGTTGTCGGCCCAGATGTATCCGGGGGCGATCGTGTTGACTCTCACGCCGCGCGGGCCGAGTTCCGTAGCGAGGTTCTGCGCCATGGCGAGAAGGGCGGCCTTGGCCATCTTGTAGGCGCCGAACGTCCGGCGGGAATGCCTGAGCACCGCCGAGTTGACCATCACGACGGAGCCGTTGTGCTCTTCAAGCGCCGGGACGAACAGGCGGGTGAGGTGGAGAGCGGCCAGCACATTGGTCTCGAAGCCTCTCCGAACGGCATCGAGGTCGACCTTGGTGAGGTCTTTCAGCGGCGGCGTCGCGAAGGCGTTGTTGACCAGGCCGTCCACGCGCCCGAACGCGTCGTGCGCCGTCTCGGCGAGCCGTTCGCAGGCCGCCATGTCGTTGATATCGGTCGGGACGGTGACCGCGCGACGGCCGATTTCCTCGACTTCCTTGGCGACCTCGGCGAGCCGGCCTTCGTTGCGCGCGGCGAGCACCACATCGGCCCCTGCCTTGGCGCACTGGAGGGCGAGACCGCGTCCCAGACCAGGACCAACACCGGAGATAACGACGACCTTCCCGGCCAGCAACTCGGCGCCCATCAGCCGAGCATCCTTCGGGCGACGGCCACTTGGCGGGCGGCGATCCGTTCCTTCCATTCCTGCTCGGTGACCCGCTGCCGCTCGTAATGGGGAAGCCGGCGCGGCAGCTCGTCGAACGGCATGACCTCGACGCTCGGCCCGTCCGCCGTGGTGAGGTCGCGGGTGAGCCGCTGCCAGCGGAACTGCAGGTAGCCGCGGCGATGCCCGGTCCGCTCGATCCAGTTGGCGAGGCCGGGATCCCGCTCGCTGACCACGTACCGGATCATGCCGTCGTCGTCCACGCGGGCCTGGTCGGCGGTGAGGCTGGTCTGGTGGTTGATGTAGTCGAGCGAGACGTACCACATGCTGCCGAGCTGGAAGCCCTGGTAGGGCGCGACATCGCGCTCGGCGGCGGGGGCGGTGATGACCATGACCTCGTCGTCGTCCAGGTCGTAGTGCCCGACGGACGAGAACTGCGTCGCGAGCCCGCCGGGTGTGGGACGCGGCTCGGTGAGCGTGTTGACCGGCAGGTTCAGGTAATGCCATTCGGGAAAGGCGAGGAAGGTGCGCAGCCGAGCGACCAGCATCTTCCCGGCCACCGCATACCGACGGGCCATCCGGTCGGACGGAATGGAGGGCGGCGACGTGCCGAGCGTGTCGGCACGGTGGATGCGGATCTCGCCAGAACGCTCGTTCGCCCAGTCGCTGAACACTTCCCGGACGATCAGCATCGCCGACCCGGGGGCCACGGCGACGTATCCGGGCTCAGGGTCGGCTTTCGGGGGCCCGAACCGGAGCTGGAAGGTCCCGTCCGCGGCGATGTCCAGCTCCCGGTCATCGAACGCGGTGAGGCTGTCGGGCGACTGGCTGGGCGAGTAGTCGCCGTTCATGATCTGGAAACTCAGATCGGCGGTGGTCCCCCGGCGCCCGGTGACGACGTACTCCGCGTCGTCCCGTATGTAGGCGTGGAAATACAGGGTGTCGGGGTTGTCGAGGCCGAGCTTCGTGTAAGGCCCGGTGGACGAGGCGAAGTACGGATATTCGTGCTGGTACGCCTGCACCATGTGCAGCGACGCCTTGATGCTGCCCGCGAGGTAGTCGAGCCCTTCGGCCAGGTCCTGGTCGGTCTTGACGTGCGGCGCGCTGCGGATGATCTGCTCGGCCTCCGCGATCGCCTCGGCGAACGATCGCGTGGCGGGACTGCCTGCGGCTGACTCGATGGCCACCTGACTCCCCTCAACGTCTGACGAACGGTAGAACTGGTTCTAGGCAGCGACAATGGGCCGTCCCGGTCATCGGGAGCTCGGCATCCCGGCGGTGAACTTGAGGCTCGGCATGTCGTCCAGCGACACCATGTACTCGTACGTGCGCTTGTGCCCGGTCTTCTCGACCAGCCAGCGCCCGTCCGCGCCCCGCCGGTAGACATCGTGGTAGAACGCGGCACCCCGGATGAGCAGCCGCTGCTCGATGAGAATGATCGAGTCGTCCAGCGACCACGTGCCGGTAGCGCGATCCCCGTCGATGTCGATCTCGGGCGCGCCCGCCGTGTGGGTGGAGATCTTGTCGGGTCCGAGATTGCCGCGCATGTAGTCGACGATGGCGTCCCGTCCCTCCAGCCGGAGGGTCTTGCCGAGCACGGGCGTGTCGTACTCGGCGACGGCGTCCTCGGTGAACACGTCGGCGAACTCGTCCCACAGCTTCAGATCGACGCAGCGCAGGTAGCGGTACTTGAGCCGCCGGATCTCTTCCAGAGTGACCAGGTCCATGAGACGCATCCTGCTCGCCGCACCGCGATTAGACAAGAACAGGTTCTAATTCGCTGCCGGCGTTGTGCTGATCGCCGGCATCTGGGTTGATGGTGGCGGAGCGAGAGGCGCGCGTATGAGCCCGGACGAGCGAGAAGAACTGTTCGAGCAGGCGGTGAGTCTCTCCGCCGATCGCAGAACCTGGTCCGACGCGGATCGGCTGTGGACCCGGGTCGTCTCGGCGTACGAGGCGGCAATCGAGACGTCCGCCAGGGTCGACCGCAACGACGAGCGGCAGCTGGCCCGCGCTCTGTGGCGCCATGCGTCCCTCCTGGCCATGCTGGGCCGCGCCGACGAGGCGGTGGCCAGCGGACGCCAGGCTGTCACCTGGTTCAGACGGATCCATGACGCGGTGACCGCCGAAGGAACGACCCCACGCCGCGACGAGGCGCTGGGCGCGCTGCTGACCGCCTTGGCCGACCTGGCAGGCTTCGAGTTCAACGCCGGCCGCCCCGCCGCTCGCCTGGATCTCCTGAGACAAGCGGCCGAGCTGGGCATAGCCGAGGTCGCGAACCCACTGACGGCCGGACCGCACACCAAAAAGGCGATGGGATTCATCTACCACAATTTCGCCGCCGCCCTGCTTGAAGGCGACCACGACCACGACGACGTCGTGGAAGCCTCCCTGATGGCGTCGCTGGCCGTAGAGATCCGGCTGGGCGACCTCAACGCGGCAAACCCGAACTCCGCATGGGAACTGGCCAACACATACGTGGTGTTCGCACGCTCCCTCGCCGCGATGAACGACCGCTCACGCCTCGAGATGCTGGTTCCGTTGGCCGAGAACCTCCTAGACTTCCTGGGACCGTCGGCAGCAGCTCTACGCGAAGAACTGCACGCCGCCGCGGCACCACCCGAGCTTCCGAAGATCCCCGAAACTTTCTCCACACCACCCCCACCACAACGACGCTGGTGGCGACGATAATTCGGAACGATCAACCATGGTGGCCGATTCCCCGGGTTCCACAACGGACGGCATTCGGTGAGAATTGCCAAGTGCCTTCCTTACATCCGAAGTACTGGTCGGTGTGTCGCGTCGAAACCGGTGATGCCACCCTGGTGGTCGCCGGTCGGAACAGCGGTCACGTCGAGGTATGGCATCCGGGCGTCGGCGGCAGCCGCAAGATCGGCAGGGTCAAAGGACCGGCCCTCGCGGTGTGCCCCGTACGGCTGCGCGGGCAGCCCGTCGTCGTGTCGGCCGGGATCGACCGCACGATCTGGCTGTGGGACCCCGTAACCCGCCGCCAGGTGACCCGGTACACGGGACACCCCACCGAACGGATCACGCAGCTCTGCCGACTCCCAGCACCCGCCGCCACGGACGACGACCGCCTTGTGACAGCCGGCCATGACGGCAACATCATCGTCCTGGACATCACCAACGGCGAAGCAGTGCACATCATGACCGAGCCCGCCGGCCCAGTTCAGGGCATGTGCCTATTCGAACTTGACGAAACACACCGGCTAGCGACGGCCAGCCTAGACGCGGCCGTACGCATCTTCGACGTCGAAAGCGGCGCACTGCTACACACCATGACCGGCCACGAAGGCTGGGTACACGCCGTATGCCCGGTGACCGTCAACGGCGAGGTACTAATCGCCTCCGGCGGAGACGACGGCATCATCCGACTCTGGGACCCCCAGCAAGGCACCATGGTCCGAACCATGAAGCCCCGCCCCAGCCTCCACACAGCGGGCATAGAGATGTCTGGCGGAGGCACCATCTTCGCCTTACGCGAGGTCCACTCCGACAACGGCACGTGGCTAGCAGCAGGCGGCGACTTCCCAGGCGTATGGCTATGGGACGCGACCACCGGCCGCGGCGCAGGCTGGGTCGGCTGGGGCGGCGCACTGGACACCAAGCCCGAATGCGGCTGGGTACGAGCCCTAGCCACCTACCCGTCCGAGACGGGCCCGCACCTTCTCATCTGCGGCTACGACAAGGCCGTAAACCTATTCACCGCAAACGGCGACCACACCTTCCAGAGCTTCTAACCGTGAAGGCCGACTTCATAGCCGCCACGCTCGCGGAACAACAACACACCGGCGCCCCAGCCGAAATCTGCGCCGTCCTGAACAGACTCCCACCTACCCTGCTAACCGCCCCAGACGCCCAAGTAATCGACCAAGTAGACGCGCTAATGGACGCCCTCTACCGCCAAGGCGCCCTTACCTGCCCCGCCACCGCTGGCTAACCACCCCACCAACCACAATCCGCAACCACCTGACAACCCTCCACACCCACGGCAACATCCACCGCGACGCCACAACGGGAGAGTGGCGATGGAACGAGGTCACCTCGCATTTCTCGCTACGACCGTTCTCATCGCCACCGGCCACACTGAGCTAAGCACCGCTAGATGCACGGAGACGTTTATGACGAAGTCTCCTAACACTGCGCCCGAAGCAGGCGAACCTCGTAGGCGATGCGTTCGGCGGCTTCAGTCGGGTCTTCGTGTTCCCAGACTCGGATCACCGTCCAGCCGGCCTCGCCCAGGAGTCGGTCGGTCTCTGCGTCGCGGTCGCGGTTGCGCTGAACCTTGTCCGCCCAATAGGCGGCGTTCGTGGCCGACTTGGTGTGGTGTTCCGGGCAGCCATGCCAGAAGCAGCCGTCCATGAAGACCGCCACCTTGGCCTTGGTGAAGACCAGGTCGGCGGTTCGTCGGATCTTCGGCAGCGGACGCGTTGAGACCCGATAGCGCAGGCCGAGCGCGTGGACCGCGCGACGCAACGCCATCTCCGGTTTGGTGTCCCGGCTCTTGTTGCCCTGCATGCTCTTGCGCACACCGTCGCTCGAAGCATGGGTCGGCCTCTGCACGCTCACGGTCCAACCGTAGGAAATACGACGGACGGCCGCTGCCGGTCAGGTCACATCCCCGCCACAGGTTCCCACTCGTCCCTCACGCCCCCTAGCCTCCGAGGTGATGACGACGGGACGGGGTTACACGAGCCTGGAGATCTGCGCGGGCGCCGGAGGGCTGGCGCTCGGACTCGAACGGGCGGGCTTCCATCCGGTGATGCTCTTCGACGAGGACGCGAGGGCCTGCGCCACTCTGCACGCGAACCGCCCGCAGTGGGACGTCAGATGCCTCGACCTCTTCGACTTCGTGGGGCACGATCATCCACAGGTCTTGGACGTCGACCTCTTGGCGGGCGGTCTCCCGCGACAGCGCTCCGGACTCTCTGAACTCGAACAGCGTGACCCGATGCGCGCGGCGGTCTGGTTGGCGACCGAGGTCCGTCCCCGCGCGATCATGCTGGAGAACACCCCGGGCCTCGTCGTCGATGGCGGCTACGCGGCCGTGCGCGATTTCGTCGAGGCGGAGTTGGAGGCGAACGGCTACGAATGTGCCTGGAAGGTGCTGGACGCCCAGGACTACGGCGTCCCCCAACGTCGCCCGCACGGGGTGCTCGTGGCGATGAGCTCGGAGACCATGGCGCGGTTCGAATGGCCGGCACCGACGGGCGGCGCCATCACGGTCGGCGACGTGCTCTGGCGTTCGATGGCCGATCGCGGTTGGCCGGAGGCGCTGGAGTGGCGTTCGCGGGCGAACGAGATCGCTCCCACGCGATGACGGTGACGGTGGAAGAAGAATCAGTTCCGAAATCACTGAATCGACAATTAAGAAAACCCGGAATACCCAACGCATCCAGAATTGGAGATTATCGGGCCACCCAATCGAACTATTGGCCAATCATTTCATGTGTGACGATAGTAGTTCAGCCCACCTCAACAGTGCTCGACGCTTATCGCCATGCCCAGATTCCGATGTAGCGGGTGAGCTCCCCGTCGCGGCGAGTTCATGGTCCTAGAGATACTTCCTGTCAAGCCTAGAAAACCGCGTCCTCGATGCTAACGCCGGCCGTATACGCATGAGAGCGACCATCGTGGTTGGTTCCCCGGCATCTCGGTGTGCAACACGGCCTCAACGGCATAATCGTCCGGATCCCTGGGCTCCGGCAGCTCTTCAGCCCTCCAATGCTCAAGTCGCCGCAGCATCCTTTCGGTGGGTGGAGGCCAACCGAACGCGGCACAAAGGACATGCATCGCCAGGCGAGGCGGAACAGCGTTGCCAATCTGCTGCCCGACATCGCGGCCGGACCAAGGGTAGTCTGTGGGGAACGTTTGGAGACGTCCAGTTTCGGAGAAGGAGAAACGATCCATCTCGACGCCACTCAAAGAAACGACTCGATTGCGCAAGACCTTACCGGTGACCGTAGCTGACGGCTCAGAAGAGGCACGACGCCCACGATCCTTTGGGTTCCCCCCTGTGCCATAGTTCGAGACAACATAAAACGGTGACTCTCGTTCGATGACATCCGCCATCGTTCTCCATGGCAGGAGCTTTTCGTCTCCTTCTTCGCGAGGAACTCCCTTCCGATATGGGCGGTGGGTTGGGTCAGGAAAGTTTATTCCAGCACCATCTGAGCGCGCGATTAGCACCGCCCTCTTACGAGTCTGCGGAACCCCATACTGCTCCGTCCGAAGAAGTTTGCAATCTGCGGAATAACCCTGAGCCTGCAAAGCTTTCGCATAGGCCTCCCAGACGGGGAGCACCGCTGGCACTTGCTCAAGTATTATCGCCTCATAAGGCTCATCCGGGCCGTCAATCGCTTCGAGCACCCATCGGAGCGGCTCCAATACAAGACCAGTCCGCTCATCTTCCAACTTCGCTAGATCCCGCCCGATTTCATCGCGATCTTCCCTTTTCACCAAACGATCGACAAAGCTCAGGACATCGTCGAGCGCCCTCCGGCCGGCTCCGGTCCCGGCAACGGTGAAAGTCTGACAGGGTGGTCCTCCGGCGAGCACATTCGCTTGAGGGAAGTCGCGCGGACCATAGTGACGTACGTCACCTGAGACCGTCTCGAGGCCAGCCGCACGGCGCGTTTCACAGGCCCCGTCGTCCCACTCAACACCGATGGTCGCGACATCGAGCTTCTCAGCTGCCACGTCCAGTCCGCCAGGACCGGCGAAGAGGTCAACGATCTTGACCGGCTGCACTTGATCTCCAGGGATTCGTCGGAAGGCTGATACGGCCGCCAGCGTTGCATGCCCAGTTGCCCCAACGGCAACAGACAATTCGAACGGCCCTACAGCTTACCGCGAGCCACCGACGGTTGAGGTGGAGGTCACCTGCTGCTTTCCCTTAACCCAGTCAGGACGCTAGAGCTGTCCGCGATCACCGCACGACCTGTTACCGGCCCCCTCGGCTCTTAATTCGAAATCGAATACCCGATCAGGGGTTAAGGAGTTAATCCTTCGACGATCCGCCCATAAGCGCATGCCGACCCCATACCAACCTGAGCCCAACGTCAAATGGCTACTCTCCTTGTTGGTACCACCTTTGTGAACGGGCAGGATGTGATGCACTTGAGGTGTCACCCCTTGAACAGCCCCGCCGCCACTGGCGGCAGCTCACCGATGTGGAGTTGGCCACCGCCGAATGGGTCGAGTGGTACAACACCATCCGCTTGCACGGAGAGATCGGCCAAATCGCGACCCGACGAGCGCGAAGCCAGCTCCCACCAGCAACACCCAAACCACCAGTTCACAGCCACGACCTAGAGTCTCCAAGGAGCCCGGGGCGGTTCAATTAACCTCGTTCCGCTCCGGTCATCCTGCATCGTTCGTCTGGCGGACCTCAGGCAGAACCGTCTCCAAGAGGCCGTGAACGTTCCCTCCCCCGAGCACCAACTGGCGGTCGAGCAGCCTGTTGCCAGTCTCGCACGAGGTCTCGCTCACCAGCGAGCAGCCATGGCAAGCAGACAGGTTCAGATGGGATGAGCCCTGTCGGTCGCTCTCGATGCACACCGGGTCGTTGGAGCAGACATCGGCGTCATCGAGTGCAGAGATGATCAGTGGAATCAGCTTCTGCGGCTGCCCAAGCCGAACGAGTCCGCCGAGGGTTCCTTGAGCATCCCCGGCCGCGGTGTAGATCAGAATCCCAGCGGTCTTGTCCTGCCGATCGGAGTTCGCGTAAATCCGTTCCTGGAGCGAGGCCGACGCGTATCCGCTGGCAAACGCCAGCCTGCGGATGAGCAGGTGCGACAGCGTGTGCAGAGCGACGTAGCGCGGCTCTGGAACGTCCAGTCTGCTAGCCCAGGGGGTGTCCGCGCGTCGCTTCACGAGGATGCCCGCGCGCGCCTGAACGCTGGGTTGGGTCTCCCATTGTGCGAGTTCGTCCTCGGCAAATCTCAGAAAGATCCCCTCGCCGAAAAGCTCGATTGCTGGGTAGACGGGGTGTCTCTTCTGATCGGGTCCGAGGTCGGCGCGGATCAGGGCGGACTCCGCGCTGCGGCGCCGGAATCCTCGCAAGGCGATCACTTCACGGACCCGGCGTACCTGCCCGACTCCGGCGATCCGGCGGACGAGGCTTTCTGGTCCCGAGGCCGCATCCGGGCCCCATCCATCGACGACGAAGTCGCTACCTGTACGGTCTCGCCCACCCTCGAGTTTCTTCAGGAAGGCGGCCCACTCTCCGTCCTTGAGGTCGAGCAGCATGTCATCGTCCGCGGTATGGTCCCCTGCCGCAACGGCAAGGACGGTCTCCTTGGTCACGCCGAGTTCGGTGGCCAGCCATTCCGCGACCATGTGCGCCTGGGGTCCACCGTTGTCGGCCACGATCTTTTCGAAGTAGACGTGGCCGCGGATCTTGTCCGCGACATCAGCGGAGTGCGGGCGTTCCTCGGGGATGTCGAGCGCGGAGATCCGATCGGCGATGTAGTTCCCCGTCGCTCCTCGCTGGACCGCCACAAGCTGGTGGTCGCACGGGTTCTTGACCGCACCTTCCGGCTCCCATGGTTGTCGACCGGCACAGCGGATGCCGTCGCGATGCAGGGCGCCCTTCGTGACCAGTTCCGCCAGGGACCGCGCGTGCCCGCATCCGTAGCATTTGACCCGGAGAGAGGATAGGCCCTCCCCTCGTTTGGACAGCCTCTCGAACCGAAGCTCTTTGTAGGAACGACAAAAGCGAACCGACTCGTCCGTACCCGCCTCTCGGCCTCGGTGGGCCCAGGTAAACCACGGGATATCCTGAGCGTGACTGCCTTCCTCGCAGATCGCTATGTAGCGCATCGGGACAAGGTGTCCTTCACACTCACAGGTGTTGCTCCACTTTCCCTTCTTCTTCCCAGTCAGTTGTGAGAGCTTGGAGCATCTCTCACAAAACCTCCAGGCGGGAAAGCGCCAGTAGAGCAGGGCAGCCGTGTCCTTGCCCGCGGTGCCGGCGTGACTCGGCGCCTGCCTCAGGACACCGGCACCGAGTCGGGCGAGGAGTCGCTCGCAGCTGATCTCAAGGGTGCGTTTCTTGTCCCACCATGAGGTGTCCGGCGCGATGAGCGACTCACCTCGGATGTCCACGATCGCTCCGACACCGAAGGGCGTGATCGTCTCCGACAACCGCAGGTCATGCCTAATTCTTTCCACGCTGCACCTCCTCCAGAGGTTCCTGGACTTGCACGGCCACGTTCGGATCGATCGACCTCATCGAGTCGCCGACGAGCCAGCCCTCGCCGCCCTGTCCGAATCTCTTGAGCAGCGCCGCTTGATCCGTCGCAGAACGCTCGTAGCGCAACGCTTCGCCCGCTTCGCGCGCAGCTCCGGCTCGACGGTCCCAGTCACGCAGAAGGCTCCAGGCCACTTCCCGCGTCTCCTCCGCTTCGACGGAGTCGGCCCGTGTCACGTATCCAAGGAAGCGGTCAAGGAGTCTCGTTACCGCCTCATTAAGCTTTGTGTCCTCGAGGTCGAAGTGGCCGGCCGTATTGTTCTCGGCCAGTTCGCCGAACGACTGCCGCATCAGTGCCACGAGTGCGCCGGCCAGTGAGCGATCCCGCGATGCCAGCGACCAAGGCGTCACACTCGTCGGCTCGACACTGCGATAGAGCGCCTCGTGGTACCCGCGAAAGGTCTCGAAGTGCGACCGGTCCCGCGCACGAGCCGACCTGAAGAGCGTCACGATGATGCCCTTCGTATCGCCGCGTCCGACACGACTCGTCGCCTGGATGTACTCGGCGGTCGTCTTCGGTTGGCCGACCATGAGCATCAGGGCGAGCCTGGGGATGTCGATGCCGACCGAGAGCATGTTCGATGACAGGACGACGTCGATCGCGTCTGAAGACTCCCCCACCTTGAGTCTGAGCGCCCGGAGATCGTTGGGGAGTTCCTCGGCTCCCCTCCGACTCGTCAACTCCAGCACACGCCCAGCCTCGATCGATCGCAACGGCAACCCCAAGCGTTCCGCACGGGGCTCGAGTCGGCCCCGGACGTCGTCGACCACGAGCGTTTCGGTCCGGCCGAGCTCCCGAAGGGAGTTGTGATACATGACCAGTGTCCAGTAGGCGTCTCTGTCCGCGACCGGTTCGGGGCCGGCAGAAAGGACCTCTGGTATCTCGATGAGCGGGGTGACTGCGGCGATGACGGCCGAAGGTTGGGAAACAGACTGCGGCATGAGTCCGACATAAAGCCGGCCTTCACCGCTCTCGACGGGTCGAGAGAAGAAGGTCCGGTCATCATCGAGGCCGGACGGCGGGTACAGCGCGACCTTGCGCCCGTACAGACCCCGAACCTGATCGTCTGAGGCACGAATGGTCGCGGTCGACGCGACGATCTTGGGGCTGGTGCCGGTCCGACTCAGCAGAAGCTGGATCATCGCGTCGAATACCGCAACGGTGGTGCCCAGCGGCCCGGACAGCAGATGCAGCTCATCCTGAATCACCACGGAGGGCTGTTTGAACACCGTGTCGAGACCGAGAAGTCTGCCCGCCTGCGGCTTGAACTGGAGGCGAGCGAACTTGTCGACGGTCGCCAGCAGAATCGTGGGTGGCTCGTCGTACAGAACGTCGTCTACGACGGCGAGCGGCAGTTCACCGCTGAATCGGCACGAGTCGTCGACGCAGTGCAGGATGACGTCCCTGCCGAGCAGGCGCATGCCGTAGTCCCGCGGCTTCGCGCTCTTCAGCTTGGGGACCATCGGCGTAAGACACCATGGACAACTCTCGATCTGAAACTGGTTGGCCTCCTCAGGCCGCGCCGCCTTGTGCAGGCGCTCTAGCGCCTGCTTCGCTTCCGCGCGCGTGCCGGGAGTAACCTCGTTCCCCACCCAGAGACCGATCGTGAAGGGGGGCATCCCCCTGACTCGAGGATCGGTGGCCCGCAGCAGTTCCATCGCACAGATCAGCGAAGCCGCCCGCTGGAACTGCTGAGAGGTCAAGAGCCGAAGGGTGTACCTGGTGATCACGGCGGTGCCGCCACCCGCTGTGCCGTAATCCAGTCGTCGCCGGAAGATCTCAATCGCCGCGAGACCGAGATACGCCTCGGTCTTCCCACCGCCCGTCGGAAACCAGATGAGGTCGACGAGATCACGGTCTGTGTGCTTCTCGTCGACGGTGGAGGCGAGCGAGACGAGCAGGAACCCGAGTTGGAAGGGCCGCCACGACGGTTCCATCACATCGTTCTTAGGAGTTCCACGGTTGATCGATGCCTGACGCATCTGGAGGCGCATCGCCTCCATGCCGAGTGAGAAGGCGGTACGGAGGTGCCCCTGCAACGGATCGCGCAACCGTGCCACCCCGGCCCGCATCCGCTTGACGGCCACTTCAGAGCGGTCGGCGATGCCACGAGCGACCTCCTTCTCGTCAACGATTTCTTCGGCCCGCCGTCGTTGTTCATCCACCCACTCGGCGAATGCGTCGACGAAGGCATCCAGAGACCGGAGCACGGGCTCAGGGTCCGAGTCCATCTGCAGAAGGTGGGCAAGCGACAGCGCTTCCGCTTCGGCGGTGCCCTCGGCGAAGGCGGTGGTCTCGATGGCCGGCACGACGAATGCTGGCACTGGATCAAGGTAGACCCTGGAACAGCTACCGTTCGAAAAGTCCCAATCGGCGGCCATTCCGTGCCCAACCGCGTAGATTTTTCGGTTGCGAAATCGGAGACGGAGCTCGGCCGCCTCAGGGTCAGCGTCGAGCAGGCGGGTGGTGTCGTATTCGAGAATCCGCGTGCCGGCGGCGGGCCTGACGGACAACTGCACCTGGAAGAGCATCTGAGCGATGTCGAGACGATCGTCTCCGGCAGACTCCGACATCACTCGGACATGGACCGTGACAAGGGACATCCCCCGGAAGCCCCTCCACCGGGCCCCGATCTCGATGGGCACGTCACCCTCGGGCAAGGGAGGCGGACCCTCACCGTTCGTGAGGGTGATCCCGCTGAAGCCGAACGGGCTCCGACGCCACCTTGGAGGGCCGTCACCAGGCACCTGAGAGTAGGTACCGCACGAGAAATCCACCTCGACGGAATCACCGTCTGTGACAAAGGAGATCGCCACCGAGGACGGGCGCCAGTCCTCGGCCAACGGGATTGCGGCGCCGTCCTCTTCGACGTCACGCTCGGGCACATCGCCCGAAAGTTCCTCCCCCGAATCGGTCAGGTCTCGGCCGTCGCCCGCCGGATCTGCAGGGAACAACATGCCGACGGCGTACTGCCGGTGCGGAAGGTTGCTCACCACCTCTTCCTCGCCGCCGTCCGGACCGACGTAGGCGTCCCGGATGTGCCCCAAAGCCTTCTGCTGCGCCTCGGTGAGGTTCACTTTCCGACCTGCTTTCGGATGAGCTCCTGAAGCCGTCGCTTATCTTGCTTGGACGCGACGATATGGAGCGCGACGCGCGGTCTGGTGACGGCCACGTAGAATGCGGCGAGCCCCTTCGCATCAAAGGCCTCGGGCAAGTCGCAGACGATGACATGCTCCGCCTCCAGCCCCTTCGCGTAGCGCGGGCTGGTGACAATGAAACCTTCGGCGCTTCGAACGGGGGCCGCGTCGGACGTGGCTCTGATGATCCAGATGTCCTCGCGGCGCGCGCCGTCACCGACGAGCTCGCGTGCAAGCCGCTCCGCGGCCGCGAGGTCGGCTTCGGCGTCCGCCCAGCTCCACTGCACCCGCTCCCCGTTGACGATTCCCGGATCCCCAATGTCGGCACCCAGGTACTCCTGAACGACGTGGACGATCGCCTTGGTGTTGCGAACATTGCGGTGGAGGCTGAGCAACGTGGCCTCGTCGGACACGAGTTCATAGACATCCGAATCGAAGGAGCCGTCAACGTGCGCCTGGTTGTTGGGATCGAGGAACATCCGCCAGCGGCCGCCGGCACGCCCACCAATGATGACGGCGTCCAGCGCGTCCATGCCTTCCGCGTTCATCAGGTCTTGGGCCTCGTCGACGAGTACAACGTCATACTGCTTCTCGCCGCCGAGCCTCGCGAAGGGCAGGAGGTCGATGGCCCGACCAGTAATGCGTGGGGTGAAGAACTCGACCAATGCCGGCGAGTGAAAGGTGATCAGAACGGACTTGCCCTCGGCGGCCTCCTGCTTTGCGGACTCGGCCAGGACAAGGGACTTCCCGGTGCCCGCCCCTCCAGTAACCAGCATGCGCTGGTTGCGAGCAAGCCCGGCCAGCACACGCGCCTGGCCTTCCGTCGCGCGATTCTGTTCCTCAATGACAGCTCCGCGCTGGGCATCGATCACGGGCATCCGTGTGAACTCGCCGAACAGGCGAGTTCGCAGGTGGTCGGGACGCGCGACCTTCACTCCGTATGGCGCCTCCGTGGCTTCGTTAACGACCGCTTCGAACGCCGCGGTCATGGCCGCGACACTCATCTCCTCCTTAGCCCACCAGTGGCTGCCCTTCCACTCGACCGCCGGCGGAGGAGCATCGATGTCGGGCGTGATGACCACCGCCTCACTCACGAACCAACCGATGCCCTCTTGACGAAGGATCCCTCTCAACGCATGCATGGCCGACTGGGCCTGCAGCATCGGAGATTCGCGAAGCCTTTTCCAATCGCCGCGGCGGTTGATGCTGTACCAGAGGCCGTCGTGCTTGCGCACTCCTCCGCCCTTGACCTCGACTAGGACGACGACGTCGCCCCATAGCACGACGAAGTCCGCCTCCGCCTGCTGTTTGGTGCCGTGGGTTCGGAGCGCCACGGAGTGGAACGCTACGGCTCCGCCTGGAGCGTCGATCGCACTCAGAACACGGGCCACACGGCGCTCGGCATCGCTGGTGGCCGTCGTCTCGATGTCGCCGAGATCCGGGACGAGAATCACGTGCGCCGCTCCAGCCAGAGATCCTCATAATCGCGATACCCGAGGAAGTCGTTGACCGCACCGAAATTATCGGCGACATCAACGATCAGACACTCCTTTTTACCGCCGTTCTCCTCGCCGCGAAGACCACGACCGGCCATCTGAATGTAAGCGCTCGGGCTGAACGTGGGGCGAGCAATATAGAGGGCTCGCACACCAGGTGCGTCGAACCCCTGGATCAGAAGGTCACAGTTCGCAAGCACACGGATATCTCCGGACTTGAAGCGCTCAATGACCTCCCGCCGCTCCTGCCGACCGGTATGTCCGCTCACCGCAGCGGCCTCGACCTTGCGATAACGCAGGGTCGCTGCGAGCACTTGGGCTGAAAGAACGTTCGGAGTGAAGACGAGGATAGGCCACTCCGGGTCCTGCTCCATAATGTGGTCGACGAGGGCCGCCATACGCGCCTGGTCTCGACCGATTCGATCGAGCACCCCCGGTTCGAGTTTCCGTAGCTGCGTGACCTTATCCAACTCGGCCTTGTCCAGGTTGACCTCGATTCCCGGAAGCACCTCGTGCTGAACGCGGGCGAGCACCCCCATGCGAGACAGCTCCTGATAGGCGTTGCCGCCCTCGAAGGCCTTAATTATGCGGTTTCCGAACCGCGCGGCCAGCTCCCTTGTCTGCGTTCCGTCGGCCACCGAGCCTTTAAACGGCGTCGCAGAGAGGCCGATGAGGGGCCGATCCCAGCCTCGCCCAGCCACGCCGAGCCAGTCCAGAATCCTTCTGTACCTCGGGGAACTCCCGGCACGGTGCGCCTCATCGACGATCACCGCAGCCGCGTTGCTCAGCCACTGATAATCCGTGTTGTCGATGACCACGTCCAGTTTCGCGTCCGTGGCCACGATCACACTGAACTCGGTGTCTGGCTCCTGGACTGAGTTGGTATCCCAAAGCCTTCCCACCGCCAACGGGCGCTCGTCCCCAAGGCCCCGCCAAACCATGCTCCAGGTCTGCACCGCCTGTTCACACAGCTCGGCAGACTGCGCGATCCAGAGCACCGGTCCGCGCAGAAAACCATCGATGAACAGTCGCAGAACCGTCTCTGTGGCTACGCGTGTCTTCCCTGCACCCGTTGGGAGCTCGACCATGGCCTTGAGTGAGCCACCCTCAGGCGTCTTGAGAGTCAGTGCGTCCTTCAGCTGTGCACTAATTCTCTCTTGGAAGGCATGCAGAGGATTAAGCTTGATGGCCCCGGGGACGATGATCTCTTCGTCCTGACGCTGGTTTCGTTGACCGGCGTACTCGGCACCGAACCCCATCTTTCGGAGCCATGCAATGGTCGACGCTCCCCCGGCCCAGGTCGTGGGGACGTCTGTATATCCCTCGTCGCGAAACTGGTCCTCGAGCATCTTGACCGCTTCGCTTCTGTAGACGGTGAGGAACAGCTCCGCGACCGAGGTCGAGTCGTTCACCAGCTTCTGCGCTTCGAGTGCGGACCAGAGTCCCTTGGGCAGCACCTCCCGAAGGGTGTCGTCCCCAAAGAACACTTCCAGGCGCTCCGGGTCGGTCATGGCCGCCTTCGCGGCCTGGCGCTGCTCCTCCAGGCGTTGATCCAGTCCCGCCTTCAGCACACCACTCAACTCGGCGTTGGACAGCCCCAGACCGAACGCCTCGTTGACGATCTCCAAGACTCGCCGCTCACCGAGATCCGCCCGCACGACGAGCGCAGGTCCCTCGATGTGCCAGTCGCGTGACCGGTCCTCCACACCATCCTCAGTGGTCACACGCTTGGCGATATGCACGGCCCTCGCCACGGTGGCGTTCATGACCTTGTCTGCCACCATGTTCTGGCGGAGTCCCGTGTATACGTCGATGATCCGCTCTTCGTCCTGTTGCCCCTCGATCAGCATGGAGAAGGAGAAGCTGTCCTCGAACCGCCGGCATCCGATGGCTTCGACCAGAACGGAGACGTCCTGACCTTCTGCCCTGAGGTACGGCTTCTGCCGATCCTTCAAGAAGCGCTGTTCCTCGTCAGTGGTCGCAAGGTAGACCGACTCCGGTCGCCGCAACTCCAGCCCTTGGCCCACGCGGGCGGCAATTCGAGTTGGACGACCCTGCGGGAACGCAATTCGGCCAGCCGCAAGGATGAAGTTGGTCAAGGTGCGATCTTTGACATGGCGAGGGAACAGCTCCGCCTCGAAGGCCTCCCGAAGGACGTCCGCCGGCACCCGGGTCAGTTCGTCAGGCAGGTCCAGCACGTCCTCAACCTGTCGAGGGCCTCGGTACAGCGGGAGCAGGTCTGCGAACTCCACAAGCGCGGCCGACACGATCTTTTCCGGGGGCCGGAGCCCCCTGGTCGACTTGAGCAGACCTGCCTGCTCAACCGACCATCGAAGCGGCGACACAACCCGATGAGTCTGGCCCGAATCAAGATCCTCGACGCTCCATGCATGATCGCCGAAGCCCAGCAGCTGCGTCGTCCACATCTCTCGTGTCTGCTCAGGCGCGCTGGCGTCCCGCAGCATGAGAAGAACCGAAAACGGGCCCGGACCGGCATGCTCAACGAATTCGATCCGCTCGATCTCCCGTTCACCCGGCCCTCGCCGACTGTTGAGGGAGGCCACCGTCCACTGGCGGTAGTCCTCGAAGAAGATCTCGTCCTCGATCGAGTACTCCTTCACAGGGCCGTGAACGACGCCGGCTGCGTGTGCTACCTGCGGGAGGCATCGGTGACGGTCCAGGAGGCGCTCGCCGAATCCGTCCGTAATTCCGTCGATGTCAAGGACCTGGTTTGGCCACGACCACTCGCCGTCACGCGTTGGAACCTTGACGAGTCCCGCCGATGCCTGCGACACCATCTTTTCGGCTTCCGGCATCGGGACGTTCAGGACCGCGTCCCAGAACTTCGACAGCTCTTCGTCTCCAGAGACCTGCGCGAGCTTGTTCAGCCGGGCCCGCAAGATGGCCAAGGGGTCAAGGTCACGGAATCCCTGAGCGCGCAGGATCTTGTCGATTCCTGGGATCGCGAGAAACTCCGCATCCACGAAACGCGCGCCTTCGATGTCCACATCGTCGACCCGCGCCAGGAATACGTCATTCCGATCCTTAAGTGAGCATATCCCAGACAGAGTCGGGATCACCCGCGCGCCCTCGATACCCTCGATCTGGGAGTGGTGGATGACGAAGGCCAACGCCCTCGCCGCCGAGCCGAGATCCGAGCCTTGGGCCCACTCGCGCAGCCAGGTCAGAACGCCACGCTTCGGCATCCTCTCGAGCGCACGCTTCTCGTCCCGGGCACTCACCTCGAGTTCGTCAGAGCCAACACTAAAGACACAAAGCTGCCGTAGCCGAGTCCTTCGCTGCGGGGTCGCATAGCACCGCCAGTGCGGAACGTCGTCGCCCGTGTTCGGGGAGTCGATCCACTGCTTGTGGTCCTGCTCCGAGACACCACTGATCAGGAAGTCGAGTGGGCGAAGGGCATCGGCGCGCTGCAGTTCGCCGGTCGCATCAGGAACGATCTTGAGCTTTGCGGCGAGCCCCGGCACATGTGAGCAGAGGATGTCGTCGCCGAACGAGAGCGTCTCTCGGCCACGGGCGGGCATGTAATCCAGATGAGCGGCGGGATCATCGGCAGATGCGACCCGGGGAAGCATCGTCACGAACATCTTGGAGAGCTCTGTCAGGATCTCTTGGTTGTACCTGTTCTTCAGCAGAGTCGTCCGGTCGTCATTGACGCTCCACGGAGCATTGAACAGGGCCGAAGCCGAGGTCTCGTCCTGCAGGGGGAAGTAAGACCAGAACTCACCGACCCTGAAGCGGGTGTTGCAGGTCGGCATCGCAACTGTGACCTTCACCTGGTCACGAGAGACTGCTTCGCCGACCTCCACTCGAGCCTCGGGGGTCGGAGAGTGCATTTGGTGGCCCACGAACCACTCATCCCCGGTCCCGTCCGGGCGATCGATCTTGAACCGACCGCCGCCGAGGTCCCGCGAGATGTGGCTCGTCTTGAACGCCTCTCCCTCGTCACCGATCACCCGGAGCCGGATCTCCCGCACGTCGGTGACGAACAGCAGGAACTCCGACCGGAACTTCTCGATCTCTTGCTTCAGACGGGTCAGGTTCGACGCTCGGGGCA
The DNA here is from genome assembly GCF_004348575.1 of Actinomadura sp. 7K534. NCBI lineage: Bacteria > Bacillati > Actinomycetota > Actinomycetes > Streptosporangiales > Thermomonosporaceae > Actinomadura > Actinomadura sp. 7K534. The sequence continues at coordinate 2,743 of NZ_SMKB01000004.1, read as the reverse complement.
GCTTGACGATCGTCACCGCCCACTCGGCCAGCTCCGCGAGCACCGGGTCTTGCTCGAACGCGGCTGCGGGATCGACCAATGTGGCGGTCCGCAGCACAGGGAGACGTTTGGTCGGCGCCCCGACAGCGGCGATCGCCGCCCTCGCCTCGACCGAGTTGAACTCGAAGGAGACAGACCGACTGAACACCTGAGGACGATCGGTCACCGCGAGAACCGACTTAAAGCCCAGTCCGAAGCGTCCGATCTCATCGCCGCGCTTGCCGCTGAGGTGTGCGTGAGTGATCGTCGTCAGGCCGGGCTTCGAGAATGGACGCCCGGCATTGGCGCAGTACAACGTCGCCGACACCAGGTCGAGGACGATCTCCACTCGACCGGCCCCGACCTGGTCCGAACCCGCGCCGGACATCGCATCCGCTGAGTTCTGGACCAACTCCAGGAGAGTCCGATTGGCGTACCCACCGACCCGGATCGACTCTTCATGATTTGCATGCTCGGTGACGAGGTTGGAGTTCGCGCGGTACGACGCGATCGCGCGTTCGAACTGATCTTCGATTTCTCGCGTGAGCCCAAAGTCCGGTGCCCAGTCCTGCCACGCCGCCATTATCACCCCAACACGTCGCACTCCGCTTCCGAGGACCGCCACTCCCTGTAGCCCAGCGACCCCACCGGTGAGCATCGCCAACCAGGACACCCCGGCGCAACCTCCGGTCAGCACAAAGATGCGCTCAACAGTGGCAATGCATTGACGCTCCCCAGCCCTTCGGGATGGGAATATGATAAGGCTTTGGCCGTCCCGATACCAGCGGTCCGCGTTAACCCAGAGCATCCAAGACCTCAGCCCAGTGATCATGGACACCGTCGCCGGCAGCTGAGCGCCTGGCGACCACGCTCGTGACCATCATCCGAGACTCATGACTCATCCCCGTCACTTCTGGGCGCCACAAGCAGTCACGTCGCATTTTTTGCCTCGAAACATCCTGATGGCAATCCGTCGGGCTGGTCCGATTTAGGTGCACTCGGGCATGGTCCGGGTACCTACAAGTACGGTTGTAGTCGCCAGCCAAAACGAGGACCGAGCACCTCGCCCTCAGTGATCTCGCTTTTCAATTAAAGGCATGCAGGGCAGCCGTTACTGAGAGCAGAACGAGCGCGCACGTCACGAGACCGACACCGAGCCCCGCCGCCATGGCAACCGTCGGCCCCACACTGGCGGCGATACTCACGCCAGCCTCTACTCCTGCAGCAGTAATTGCGACCGAGCTGATCAGGAACGGGTCACCATAATGAGGAACGCCCGCAGGCTCAATAGCGCTCTATCCCGGCAGTATTTTCCTCGCGATTCCCTTGTCTTTGAGTCCGCTCGTTGTCACCCACAGGCACAATGATCGCCACCTTCTTCACCACTAGGGCGACGGGTTCCTGTCGAAACTGCCACCATACCTCCTCGCAAGACATAGAGCATCTCGCCGCGAAAGATGCTTTCGGGGTGACTTCAGCAACATACCAACTGTCGACACACTTACCAAATCACCCATTAAGGCGATGCCGCATCCATTTCGGGCATTAGATCATTCTCAGCCAAACTTATTTCGGACAACAAAATGCAATATAAGTGGGCGACCATTAGACTCACCTAGTCGCAAATAAAGCAATTAACTCCCTGCGAGCAGCATAACCTACCAAACACCACCAGAAACGGTCACGTAAGGGATTTCGATCTTTCGCCGCCCGCTACTCGCACCGACCGCCTAGTACTCCAGCCGCACTTGGAGATCTCGGTCTGATGGAGGCCGGGACGTGAGACGGCCACCGCTGTGATCTTGCGGCGTTGGCCTAGCCGGTGAGGATGTAGTGGATTCACCATCACCGCGAGCGGACGACGCTGCAGGCGAGTCCGGGCGACCTGACCGTCTGGCGAGGCACAGAAGCGACTCAACCCGCGCACGTCTCAATTATCTGAGCGGGTGGCCGTGTTCGATGTAGCGGAAAGTGTTGGCGTGATGGGCCGCGTAGGCGTGGATTAGGCGACGGGCCAAGCGGGGGACGGTGTGCGTGTGGATGTGGGGGATGTCGTAGAAGGCGTAGCCGCGCAGTTCGGTGGGGGCTAGGCGGATGGCTTTGAGTTGGTCGGGGGTGAGGGTGCCGCCGTCGAACAGGAAGAGGATCTTGTCGCCTTCGGTGTCGGTGGGGGCCCAGTCTGTGACCAGGAGCCGGCCGATGCTGGGGTGGATGCCGAGTTCCTCGGCTACCTCGCGGGTGGCTGCCTGGTGGGGTGTCTCGCCGCGTTCGACGTAGCCGCCGGGGACGTCCAGGTGGTTCTTGTAGGTGGGGTTGACCAGCATGATGCGGTCTTGGTCGTCGAAGAAGAGGACGCCGGCCGCTGCTCGGGCGCGGGCGAAGCTCGCTGCCGGGTCCTCGGGCACAAGGGAACCGCCGTCCTATGGGGATGACCTCTATGGCAGGACGCTACCGATTGGCTCGTTGAGTCTCGATGTGGTGGATGAGAGTTTCGGTGGTGTCGTGTAGGTCGACTATGGGGCGACGGTAGCGGGTGCCGTTGGGCAGGGTGTAGCTCAGGTGCCCTGGTTCTATCCAGATGTTCGTCTCCTCGTTGCGGCCGAAGGGGATGGTGACCAGGGAGACGCCTCGGCCGTGGCGGTGCGTGGTGTTCGTGATGCCGCGGGCGGTGAGCGTTGCGGTCAGGTGGCGGGCCGCGAGCATGGGCGGGGCCGTGGTGCGGGGG
>NZ_SMKB01000049.1:0-38220 GCF_004348575.1 Actinomadura sp. 7K534 | reverse complement strand
GGGGACGCGTTCCGGCGTCCGCGGTCCCGGGGTGCTCGTAGAACTCCAGGAGCTCGCGGAGCATGACCTGCACCGACCAGCCGTCCGCCACGATGTGGTGGAACATCAGCACCAGGGCGTGGTGGTCGCGGTCGTGCCGGACGAGCGTGCAGCGCAGCAGCGGCGGCCGTTCCAGGTCGAAGCCGCGGGCGTTCTCCTCCGCCGCCACGGCCGCGGCCTGCTCCGCGCGCTCGGCGGGGCCGAGGCCCCCGAGGTCGACCTCGCGCCATGGCACGGCGACCCGCCCCCCGGGGACTGCCTGCACGATCCGCCCGTCGTCCAGGCGGACGAATCCGGCCCGCAACGGGGCGTGCCGGTCGAGGACGGCCTGCATGGCCCGGTGCAGCGCCTCCGCGTCGAGGGGCCCGCGCAGGTCGATGACGTGCTGGACGACGTAGACGTTGCCGGACGGCTCGTCGACGAGGGTGTGGAAGAGGAAGCCCTCCTGCAGCGGCGTGAGCGGCAGCACCTCGGCGGCACCGCCGGGGAGTTCCGCGAGCCGGCGGGCGTCGGCGTCGCCGAGGCGCACCAGCGGTTCTTCGACGTCCCCACCGGTGTCCCCGGTGGCGGGAGCGGGCTCCTCCCCCGTGGACGCCGCGGCGGCGAGCGCGGCGGCGGTGCGGTTCCGGAAGACGTCCCCCGCCGAGAGCGTGAGGCCGGCCGCACGCGCCCTGATGAGCACCTGGATCGCCAGGATGCTGTCGCCGCCGAGCTCGATGAAGTCGTCGTCGGCGCCGACGTCCGGCAGGCCGAGGACCTCGGCGTACACGCCGCACAGCAGTTCCGCGCGCGCCCGCAGGGCCCGGTCGGACAGGCGGGCGGGGCCCGCCGCCGGGGCCGGGCGGCGGGAGGCGGCCTGGGCGGCGTAGTCCGGGGCGGGCAGCGCCGCGCGGTCGATCTTGCCGCTGGGCAGCACCGGCAGCTCGGCCAGCGGCACGAACGCCGCGGGCACCATGTAGGCGGGCAGCCGGTCCCGCAGGTGGGCGCGCAGGGCGTGCACGAGGGCGCCCGCGTCGCGGAAGCCGGACGGCGTGTTGGCGTACGCGGACGGCGCGGCACCGGCGCCGCCGCGCGGCCGGTAGACCTCGCCGGGATCGACGCCGGGGGCGGCGAAGACCACGTCGACCGAGCCGTCCGCAGCATCGCCGGACCAGGTCGCCGTCACCGTGTAGCCGGACTCCTCCCCCAGGCTCCAGAGCGCCTCGGGGTCGATCGCCTCGGGGAGCGGCTCTCCAGGCCACAGTGCCCGCTGGGCCTCCAGGTCGGGCGTCAGGCGGGCGTTGGGCACGCCGTTGACCCGCAGCAGGGGCGGCCGCTCGGCCAGCCGCTCCGCCAGCGCCGCGAGGTCGGCGACGTCCGTGCCCCAGCCCAGCTCGCGCGCCTGCCGCGCGTCGTCCGGCACGTCATCGGTCCGGGTGCGCAGGACCACGTCGTAGCGGTGCCTGCTCAGCTCGTTGTGGTGCCGGGCGCGCTTGATCCGCAGGTCCACCGCGCTGACGCCGTCGACGCTCTGCGCCAGGGCGGGGAAGAAGTCCGGGTCGAGGAGCAGCTCGCCCTCCCAGCGCACCGCCTGCTCGGCCGCCGACCGCAGCTCCGGGACGGCCTCGGGCGCGATCTCGCCGGCGTGGCGCGTGACCTCCACGGCGGCCCGCAGGGTGCGCAGCAGCCGCAGGTTGCGGACGTCCCCGACGAACACGCTGCCGCCCGGGGCCAGCAGGTCCACCGCCGACCGGAGCACCTGGGCGAGGTAGTCGGCGCTCGGGAAGTACTGCGCCACCGAGTTGACGACCACGGTGTCGAAGCGGCCGCGGGGCAGGCCGCCGAAGTCGTGCGCGGGCTGGGCCCGCAGCTCGACCCGGCCGGCGAGGCCGGGGACGCCGCCGACCCGGCCGCGCAGCGCGGTGACCGCCTCCTCGGACAGGTCGGTGCCCCAGTACGACTCGCAGTGCGGCGCGACCCCCGACAGGATCAGCCCGCTGCCGACGCCGATCTCCAGCACCCTCCGGGGCCGCAGCGACAGGATCCGCCCGACGGTCGCCTCCCGCCACTCCCGCATCTCGTCCAGGGGGATGGGGCGGCCGTCGTAGGTGCTGTTCCAGCCGGTGAAGCTCTCCGCCAGGCCGCCGTCGCCGGACGCGACGGCGGTGTAGAGCAGCTCGTGGAGGCGCTTCCACTCGCCGACCTGCTCGCGCTCCCGGTCCTCGTCGCGGTGCGCCGGGGCTCCCGCGGCGGGCACGACGTAGGCGACGAGCCGCCGGTCGCCCGGCCGGTCCTCGCGGACGGCGACCGCCGTCTGCGCGACCGACGGGTGCCCGCCGAGCACGGCCTCGATCTCGGCCGGCTCGACCCGGAAGCCGCGGATCTTCACCTGGTCGTCGGCGCGCCCCGCGAACTCCAGCCGGCCGTCGGGCAGCCACCGCACCAGGTCCCCGGTGCGGTACAGCCGCCCGCCGGGCGGGCCGAACGGGTCGGCGACGAACCGCTCGGCGGTCAGGCCGGGGCGGCCGAGGTAGCCGCGGGCCAGCCCCGAGCCGCCGAGGTACAGCTCCGCCGTCACCCCCGCCGGGACGGGGCGGAGGGCGTCGTCCAGCACGTAGGCGCGGGTGCCCGGGTCCGGGCGCCCGATCGGGACGGTCGAGCCCGGCGCCGGGTCGTCCGGGCACTCGCCGAGCGTCGAGTTGACCGTCGCCTCGGTGGGCCCGTACGCGTTGAACATGTTCCGGCCGGGCGACCAGCGGGCCACCAGCTCCGCCGAGACGCGCTCGGTGCCGGCGAGCAGGGTGGCGCCGGCCGGCAGCGTGCAGTCCTCCGGCATCGTGGCGAGCAGCGCCGGGGGCAGGATCATGAAGTCGACGTCGTGCTCGGCGGCGTAGTCGGCCAGCTCCGGGCCGGGCACCCGCCGCTCGGACGGGACGATCACCAGCCGCCCCCCGGAGAGCAGCCCGAGGCACAGGTCCCAGAACGCGACGTCGAAGCTGGGAGATGCGAACTGCAGGACCCGGCTGTGCGGTCCGACGCCGAGCCGCTCCGACTGCGTGGCGACCAGCTTGGCCACACCGGAGTGGGTGACGACGACGCCCTTGGGCCGGCCGGTGGAGCCGGAGGTGTAGATCACGTACGCGGCGTTCCGGACGTCGAGCGCGACATCGGGATCCGTGCCGGGGCCGGCGGCGACCTCGGCGGCGACCTCGGGCAGGTCGAGCAGCAGGCGCGACGTCCCGGCGCCGTCGGGCACGGCCTCCGCCAGCTCCCCGGTCGTGACCAGGCAGACCGGCCGGGCGTCGTCCAGCATGAAGGCGAGGCGTTCCGCCGGGTAGTCCGGGTCGAGCGGCAGGTAGGCGGCGCCCGCCTTGAGCACGGCCAGCTCCGCCACGATCAGGTCCGGCGACCTCGGCAGCGCCAGCGCCACGACCCGCTCGGGCCCGGCGCCGCGGCCGGCCAGGGCGTGCGCCAGCCGGTTCGCCCGCGCGTCCACCTCGGCATAGGTCAGTTCCGTGTCGCCGAACACCACCGCCACCGCGTCCGGGTGCCGCCGGACCCGCGCCCGGAACATCTCGGGGAGCGTCGCCTGCGGCACCCGGCAGGCGGTGTCGTTCCATTCGACGAGGATCCGGTGGAGTTCCGCCGGGGAAGGCTCCGCCCCCGCTTCGGCGGTGATCTGGTCAGCGGCGAATTCCTGGGTCACAACCGCACCTCCGCCACGGCCGGCACGGCCGGCCGCGCTCGCACACTCCTGGCTTGCCCAATCCCGCGACCGGGCCGGCGTCGCCGGCCGGCCCGGTCCTCTCGCGCGGTGTCGTCCGGTGGTCCTTCCGTGCGGGCGTCAGCCCGCCTTGGTGAGCAGCGGCACCATCTGGCCGATCGCGTAGGGGATGCTCAGCACGGTGTTGAAGGAGACCGCCGCGCCGGTCGGGTTGTACGGCACGAAGACGACGCGGTCCTCCTCGGCCACCTTCAGGCCGGTGTACACGTCGTCCTTCTCGACGGCCTTCTCGGCGTCCGGGACGGACGTCAGGAAGATCAGCCTGTCGACGTCGACGATGTCCAGCCGCTCGGAGCCGATGACGGCGGCCTGCTCCTTGCCGGCCGCCTTGGCGACCGCGTCCGGGACGGCCATGCCCAGGCCCTTCATGAACTCGACCTTGGGGTCGGTCGGCCCGAAGACGGCGTACTGGCCGGGCTTGAACGGGTCGGCGACGGCGAACGACTTGCCGGCGAGCGCCGGGTTCTTCTCGCGCGCCTCGGCGAAGGCCCGCTCGACCCCGGCGACGACCTCCTTGGCCTCGGCCTCCTTGCCGAGCGCTCGCCCGGTGACCAGCGTCATCTCCTGCCACGGCATCGCGTAGTCGGCGTGGTCGGCGGACTGCGCGACGGTGGGAGCGATCTTGGAGAGCTTGTCGTAGTCCGCCTTGGTGATCCCGGTGTAGAGGCCGATGATCACGTCGGGCCGCAGCGCGGCGATCTTCTCGAACTCCAGGTCCTCGCGCTGTCCCACGACCTCGGGCTTGGCGCCCTGCCACTTCTGCGCGCTCCAGGGGTACTCGCCGACGCTCAGGCCGAGCCCGGTGAACTCCACGACCCCGACGGGCTGCACGCCCAGCGCCAGCACCGCGTCCTGGTCGGTCATCCCGACGGTCACCACCCGCTCGGGCGCCGTCTTGATCTCGGTCGTCCCGTACTTGTGCCGGACGCTCACGGGGAAGCCGGCCCCGGCGGCGGCCTCGCCGGCACCGCCCGAGCCCGTCTCCTCGCCGCCGCAGGCCGCGAGGCCCAGGGTCAGGAGCAGGACGGTCACCAGGGCCATGGTGATCTTCCCGAGGAGCGGTATACCGGCCGGCGTTCGCGATGTGGGGGACATCGGCTGCCCTTCAATATCGGGGATTGGGGGGACGGCCGGGCAGGGGGAACTGCTGCGAAGCCCGGCACCGCTGCGATGCTAAGGTAAGGCTTACCTAAGCACAAGGTCGACCCGATAAGGTATGGCTCACCTAACCGCGATCCCGCTCCCGGGACCGCGACCGGCCCCCCACCGGACAGGTTGTGATCCACGTGACGGAAGAGACCCGGTCGCCCGGCCCGCTGGCCGCGGAACGGGCCGGGCGGGCCGAAGGGAAGGCGCCCCCGGGCGTCTCGGACGTCCCGCACCCCGGCGGCCGCGGCGTGCGATCCGGCGCCGGCTTCGGGCGGTCACGGGTCCACCGGCTCCTGTTACTCGCGGGGGCGCTCTGCCTTCTCGTCCTCCTGTGCGCGCTGTCGATCGCCGTTGGCAGCCGCCAGATCCCCCTCGGCCAGGTGCTCGCGGTCCTCACCGGGCCGCACGACACCCAGATCGGCCGCATCGTGTGGGACGTGCGGGTCCCCCGCACCCTCCTCGGCGTCCTCGCCGGATCCGCGCTCGGGGTCGCCGGAGCCGTCATGCAGGCGCTGACCCGCAACCCGCTGGCCGACCCCGGCCTGCTCGGCGTCAGCGCGGGCGCCGCCTTCGCGCTGATGCTCGCCGTCGGGGTCATGGGCATGACCTCGCTGTACGGCTACGTCTGGTTCGCCTTCGCCGGCGCCCTGGCCGCGAGCGTCGTGGTGTACGTCGTGGGCGGGCTGGGCCGCGGCGGCCAGACGCCGGTCAAGCTGGCGCTCGCCGGGATCGCCGTCACGTTCATGCTGGAGTCGGTCACCCGCGGCGTCTCGCTGATCGACCCGCAGGTGCTCAACCGGTACCGCTACTGGGCGTCCGGCTCGCTCGCCGGGCAGGAGACCACCACGATCCTGCAGGTCCTGCCGTTCCTGGTGGGCGGCGCGATCCTGGCGGTGAGCATCACGCCCGCGCTGAACAACATCGCGCTCGGCGACGACGTCGCGGCCGCGCTGGGCCGGCGGCTGGGGCGGATCCGCCTGCGGGGCGCGCTCTCGGTGATGCTGCTGACCGGAGCGGCCGTCGCGGTCGCGGGTCCCATCGTCTTCATCGGGCTGGTCGTCCCGCACGCCGTGCGCGCCCTCAGCGGGCCGGACCAGCGCTGGCTCCTCCCGCTGACCGCGCTGCTGGCGCCCTGCCTGCTCCTGGCCGCCGACATCATCGGACGGGTCGTGGCCCGCCCCCAGGAGATCGACGTCGGCATCGTCGCCGCGTTCCTCGGCGCGCCGTTCTTCATCGCCCTGATCCGCCGTCGCCGCCTCGCCGAGCTGTGAGCGCCGCCCGCGAGCGGCCCGGCCCGCGCACCACGACCAGCCGCACCACGACCAGTTACGAGCACCGGCCCGGACGGGGGAGCACGAGCGTGATCGAGGTCTCCCGGGTCGGCGGGCGGACCGCCGTGCGGCTCGCCCGGCCGCCCGTGTCGGGGGTCGTGCGGCCCCGGCTGCTGGTGACGTGCGCGGCCCTGGCCTGCGCGACCTTCGCAGTGCTGTGCGTGAGCCTGACCACCGGCGAGTTCCCGCTGCCCGTGACCGAGGCGGTGCCGGCGCTGTGGGGCGGCGGCGACCCGGGCGCCAGGCTCATCGTCCAGGAGTTCCGGCTGCCGCGGGCCCTGGCCGGGATGCTCGCCGGCGCGGCCTTCGGCGTGTCCGGCGCGATCTTCCAGACCCTCACCCGCAACCCCCTCGCCAGCCCGGACATGCTGGGCATCACGCAGGGCGCGGGCGTCGCCGTGGTCGGCGGCATCGTGCTCGGCCTCGGCGCGGGCCTCGGCACCCAGACGCTGGGCCTGACGGGGGCGCTGCTCACCGCCGTGCTCATCTACGTCCTGGCCTGGAAGCGCGGCACCACCGGCTTCCGCATCGTCCTCGTCGGCATCGGCGTGAACTGGGTGTGCGTCAGCGCCACCCAGTACCTCATCGTCCGCGCGAAGACCTACCAGGCGCAGGAGGCCGTGGGATGGCTCGTCGGCAACCTGAACGGCCGGGGCTGGGAGAGCGCCCGCCCGCTCGTCCTCGCGCTGGCGGTGCTCGTGCCGCTGGTGCTGGTGCTCAGCCCGTGGCTGCGCGCGCTGCACCTCGGCGACCAGGTGGCGGGCGGGCTCGGCGTCCCGGTGCAGCGGGCGCGGCTGGCGCTGCTGTGCGCGGCCGTCGGCCTCGTGGCGTTCGCCACCGCGGCGGCGGGCCCGGTCGCGTTCGTGGCGCTGGCCGCGCCGCAGATCGCGCTGCGGCTCGCCGGCACCGCCCGGCCGCCGCTGACCGCCTCCGCGGTCACCGGCGCGCTGGTCGTCCTCGGCTGCGACCTGCTCGGCCGGCGGCTGTTCCCGGACCTGGAGCTGCCGGTCGGCGTCATCACCGGCGTGCTCGGCGCGCCGTTCCTGCTCTGGCTCCTCGCCCGCGCCAACCGCATCGGCTCTGGAGGCTGAACCCGTGACACGAACCTCGTCCTCCCACCTCACCGCCCCGTCCGGCGCGGCGGAGCCGACCGGGCCGGAGCTCCGGGCGAGCGGGCTCCGGCTGGCCTACGACGACCGCGTGGTGGTCGAGGACCTCGACCTCGCCGTCCCGCCCGGGAAGATCAGCGCGATCATCGGCGCGAACGCGTGCGGCAAGTCGACGCTGCTGCGCGCGCTGGCCCGGCTGCTGGCGCCGCGCGGCGGCACGGTCCACCTCGACGGGCGGTCCATCCACGCGATGCCCACCCGGCAGGTCGCGCGGCGCCTCGGCATCCTGCCGCAGTCGCCGGTGGCGCCGGAGGGGCTGACGGTCGTGGACCTGGTCGGCCAGGGCCGCGCCCCGCACCAGACGTGGTGGCGGCAGTGGTCGTCGGCCGACGAGGACGCGGTGACCGCGGCGCTGCGCGCGACCGGGACGCTGGAGTACGCCGACCGCCCGGTCGACGAGCTGTCCGGCGGCCAGCGGCAGCGGGCCTGGATCGCGATGGCCGTGGCCCAGGGCACCCCCATCCTGCTGCTGGACGAGCCGACCACCTACCTGGACCTCGCGCACCAGGTCGACGTGCTCGACCTGATCGTCGACCTGAACCGGCATGAGGGCCGCACCGTGGTGATGGTGCTGCACGACCTGAACCAGGCGTGCCGGTACGCCGACCACGTCATCGTGATGAAGTCCGGCGCGATCGTGGCCGAGGGGCCGCCCGGCGAGGCGGTCGACGCCGCGCTGGTCGAGGACGTCTTCGGGCTGCGCTGCCAGGTCACCACCGACCCGGTCAGCGGCACCCCCCTGGTCATCCCGATGGGACGCCACCACGGAGCCGGGCGGGCCGGAGGCCGGGAGACCGCCTGACCGGTCCCCGGCCCTCTCCCTCAGCGCCCGACCGCGTACGAGTCGCGGGACCGGGCCCGCAGCCGCGCGGCGACCGAGTCGGCGATCTCCCCGGCGCGGACGGCGGTGTTGGACAGCAGCGTGGAGCCGATGCCGTGCGTGTGCTCGGTGGCGCCCTGCAGGTAGATGCCGCACGTCATCGCCGCGCTCGTGCCGATGCTGTAGTCGCGTTCCACGTGCACCGCGCCGGACGGCAGCCGCGGGCAATACTCCCCCGCCTCGCCGAGCAGGGTCAGCGGGTCGCACGGCCGGTACCCGGTCGCGTAGACGAGCGCGTCGGCGTCCAGCACGATGCGCTCGCCGGTCGGCAGGAACTCCACCGAGGCCCGCACCCCCGCGCCGTCGGCCGCGACGTCCACGATCCGGGACGCGTTGAGGATGCGCAGCCGCTCCCTCCCCGCCACCTTCTCCTGGTAGTGCCGCCGGTAGAGCTCGTCAATGAGCTCCAGGTCGACCACCGAGTAGTTGGTGGAGCGGTGGTAGTCCATCAGCGTCCGCTTCACCTCCTCGGGGGCCGCGAAGAAGTGGTCGACCGCCAGGGGGTCGAAGACCCGGTTGGCGAACGAGCTGTCGTCGGCGGGCGTGTAGCCGTACTTGGCGAAGACCGCGCACACCTCGGCGCCGGTGAACGTGCGGTGCAGGTAGTCGGTGACCTCCGCGGCGCTCTGCCCGGCGCCCACCACCAGCAGCCGCCGCGGGTCGCGCAGGCCGGGGGCGCGGTCGAGCAGTTCCTCGCTGTGCCAGATGCGGTCGCCGGCCACCGTTCCCTCGGGCAGCACCGGCGCCAGGCCCGCCGCGACCACCAGGTTGCGGGTGCGCCGCGTGGTGAGCTCGTCGGAGCGGCCGCCCTGCCGGACGACCACGTCGAGGTACTCGACGACACCGCCCGAGGCGACCGGTGTGACGCCGACCACTTCGGAACCGTATTCGACCTGGTCATCGAATGCGGAGGCGGCCCAGTCCAGGTAGTCGTGGAATTCCGCCCGCGAGGGGAACATCGTCTTGTGGTTGATGAAGTCGGGCAGCCGGCCGCGGTCCTGCAGGTAGCTGAGGAAGCCGAATCCGCTGGCCGGATTGCGCAGGGTGACCAGGTCCTTGAGAAAGGAGACCTGCATGGTCGTGCCCTCGATGAGCATTCCGCGGTGCCAGCCGAATTGCGGCTGTTTCTCCAGGAACACCGCGTCGATCGCCTCGCCGTGCCCCTCCTGCCGCTCCCGCAGCGCGATCGCCAGCGCGAGGTTCGAGGGGCCGAAGCCTATTCCGACGAGATCGTGGACATGCGTGTCCGAGGGGAGCATGGACGGGCCTTTCCGGGGGGACGGGACTGGGCCGGGCATACCTGCGCCGGGTCGGCGGCGCCTGTGATCCGGCACATATCGCACGGGCCACCGGCTTCCCCTGATCCGGCACATGATTTAGGTTAGGTTTACCTAATGAAGGTGAGCCTAACCTTCCTCGATCGACGGCACAAGGAGGCCATATGCGGGTCGTGATGTTCGGCTACCAGACCTGGGGACACCGCACGCTCCGGGCACTGCTGGAGTCGGATCACGAGGTCGTCCTGGTCGTCACGCATCCCAAGAGCGACCACGCCTACGAGAAGATCTGGGACGACTCGGTCGCCGACCTGGCCGCCGAGCACGGCGTGCCGGTCCTGCTGCGCAACCGCCCCGACGACGAGGAGCTGATGGGGCGCCTGAAGGAGGCCGACCCCGACCTCATCGTGGCCAACAACTGGCGCACCTGGATCCCGCCGCAGATCTTCGGGCTCCCCCGGCGCGGCACGCTCAACGTCCACGACTCGCTGCTGCCCGCCTACGCCGGCTTCTCCCCGATCATCTGGGCGCTCATCAACGGCGAGGAGGAGGTCGGCGTCACCGCGCACATGATGAACGAGGAACTGGACGCCGGCGACATCGTCGTGCAGCGGGCCGTCCCGGTCGGCCCGTCGGACACCGCCGCCGACCTGTTCCACCGCACCGTCGACCTCATCGGCCCGATCGTCGCCGAGTCGCTGGACTTCATCGCGTCCGGCCGCACCGACTTCACGCCGCAAGACCGCTCGAAGGCCAGCTTCTTCCACAAGCGCTCCATCGAGGACGGCCGCATCGACTGGACCTGGCCCGCCGAGGACATCGAGCGCCTCGTCCGCGCGCAGTGCGACCCGTACCCCAACGCCTTCACGCACTACAAGGGCGAGCGCGTCCGCGTCCTGAAGGCGTCGGTCTCCAAGGGCGTCTACGGGGGCACCCCCGGCCGCGTCTTCATCCGGGAGGGCGACGGCGTGGTCATCGTCGCCGGGGCCGACGCCCGGCGCGGCCGCAGCCGCGGCCTGCTCATCGAACGCGTCCGCACCGAGGACGGCACCGACCTGCCCGCCACCGAGTACTTCCGCAAGATGGGCGGCTACCTCACCGACCGCCCGTGAGCGGGGCGGCCCCGGCGGAGCCGGACCCAGCGATGGCCGGCCTCCTCGCCGACCTGGTCCGCGTCCCCAGTGTCGGCGGCTCGCCGGCGGAGACCGGGATCCAGGACCGGCTCGCGGCGTGGCTGCGGGCGGAGGGCCTGGAGGTCGACCATTGGCCGATCCCCGTCGCGGACCTGGCCGCCGAGCCGGACTTCCCCGGCATGGAGGCCGCGCGCACCGAGGCGTGGGGCGTGGTCGGCCGCCTCCCCGGCACCGGCGGCGGCCGCTCCCTGCTCTTCGACTGCCACGTCGACGTCGTGCCGCCGGGCGATCCGTCGGCCTGGAGCGGCGACCCGTTCAGCGGCCGCATCGTCGGCGACCGCCTCTACGGGCGCGGCGCCTGCGACATGAAGGGCGGCCTGGTCGCCGCGCTGTTCGCGGTGCGGGCCCTGCGCCGCGCGCGGCCGCGCGGCGACGTGCTGATCGCCTGCGTCCCCGGCGAGGAGGACGGCGGCCTCGGCACCTACGCGCTCCTGAGCCGCGGCTGGCGCGCCGACGCCTGCGTGATCCCCGAGCCGACCGGCCTCGGGGTCGTTCCCGCGAACGCCGGGGCGCTGACGTTCCGGCTCCGGATCCGCGGCCGGGGCGCCCACGCGGCGCGCCGCGACACCGGCGTGAGCGCGGTGGAGCTGTTCCTGCCGGTCTTCACCGCGCTCCGCGACCTGGAACGGCGCCGCAACACCGGCCCCGACCCCCTGATGGCGCGCTGGAGGCTCCCCTACGCGATCGAGATCGGCACCGTCCGCGCCGGCGACTGGTCCTCCACCGTCCCGGACGACCTGGTCGCCGAGGGCCGGATCGGCGTCGCCCTGGACGAGCCCGAGCACGCCGCCCGCCACGCCCTCGAACGGACGGTCGCGAACGTCTGCGCCTCCGACGACTGGCTGTCCCGCCATCCCGTCGAGGTCGAGTGGTGGGGCGGCCGCTTCGCCTCCTGCCGCCTCCCCCACCACGACAACGGACTGCTGGAAGGCATCACCGAGGCCCACACCGGCGTCACGGGCGAGGCGCCCGCCGTCTGGGGCGCCCCCTACGGCAGCGACCTGCGCCTCCTCACCGGCCTCGGCGGCATCCCGACCGTCCAGTACGGCCCGGGTGATGTCGCCTGCATGCACGCCCCCGACGAGCACGTGTCCCTGACCGAGGTGGCCACCGCCGCCCGGACCCTGACCGCTTTGGCCCACTCGTACTGCGGAACCCACTGAGGCGCGTGGAGCGCGCCCTCCCGACGGAGGGCCATCGCCCAGGGCCGGTGCGGCGATGCCGTGCCGCTGCTGGACGAGCTCCTGGGCCTGCTGATGCCGCATACCGCCACCGAGGAGAGCGGTCCATGGTGCGGCGATGCGGCGTTAACTCGCCGTTAAATCCGTACCGGATTCCGTTCGCGCCCTTTTCCCGCCGGTAATGTGCCGACCGTGTTGATCAGCCCACATGAGCAGGAGCGCCTGCTCCTGCACGTCGCGGCGTCGGTCGCGCGCGAGCGCCGCGGCCGCGGCCTGCGGCTGAACCAGCCGGAGGCGACCGCCATCATCGCGGTCCACGTGCTGGAGGGCGCCCGGGACGGGCGCACGGTCGCCGAGCTGATGGAGTCCGGGCGCGCGGTGCTGACCCGCGAGGACGTCATGGAGGGCGTTCCGGAGATGCTCGACTCGGTGCAGATGGAGGCGACGTTCCCCGACGGCACCAAGCTCGTCACCGTGCACAGGCCGATCCCGTGACGGCGCGTCCGCTCGTCCCCGGCGAGGTCGTGCCGGCGGACGGCCCGCCGGTCGAGCTCAACCCCGGCCGCGCCCGGGTGCGCGTCACCGTCGCCAACACCGGCGACCGGCCCGTCCAGGTCGGCTCCCACTACCACTTCGCGGTGGCGAACCCGGCGCTGGAGTTCGACCGCGACGCCGCCTGGGGGCACCGGCTGGACGTCCCCGCCGGGACCGCGGTGCGCTTCGAGCCGGGCCTGACCCGGGAGGTCGACCTGGTGCCGCTGGCCGGGCGCCGGGTGGTGCCGGGGCTCCGCGCGGAGAGAGCGGGTGCGCTGGATGGCTGAGCTGTCGCGGGACCGGTACGCCCGGCTGTACGGCCCCACCGCCGGGGACCGGGTCCGGCTGGCCGACACCGACCTGTTCATCGAGGTCACCGAGGACCGCAGCCGCGGCGCGGGAGCCGGCGACGAGGTGGTCTTCGGCGGCGGGAAGGTGATCCGGGAGTCGATGGGGCAGGCGCGCGCCACCCGCGCCGAGGGCGCCCTGGACCTGGTGATCACCGGCGCCGTGGTCCTCGACCACTGGGGGATCGTGAAGGCCGACGTCGGAGTCCGCGACGGCAGGATCGTCGCGCTCGGCAAGGCCGGCAACCCCGACACGATGGACGGCGTCCACCCGGACCTCGTCATCGGCCCCTCCACCGAGGTCCTCGCCGGCAACGGCCGCATCCTGACGGCGGGCGCCGTGGACTCCCACGTCCACCTCATCTGCCCGCAGCTCCTGGAGGAGGCGCTCGGCTCCGGGGTCACCACGCTCATCGGCGGCGGCACCGGCCCGGCCGAGGGCTCCAAGGCCACCACCGTGACCGGCGCCTGGTACATGGGCCGGATGCTGGAGGCGCTCGACACCTGGCCGGTGAACGTCGCGCTGCTCGGCAAGGGCAACACGGTCGGCGAGGAGGCCCTGTGGGAGCAGCTGCGCGCCGGCGCGGCGGGCTTCAAGCTCCACGAGGACTGGGGCTCCACCCCGGCGGCCATCGACGCCTGCCTGCGCGTCGCCGACGCGTCCGGCGTCCAGGTCGCGCTGCACTCCGACACCCTCAACGAGGCCGGGTACGTCGAGTCCACGCTGGCCGCCGTCGGCGGCCGGTCGGTGCACGCCTACCACACCGAGGGCGCGGGCGGCGGGCACGCGCCCGACATCATCACCATCGCCGGGCACCCCAACGTGCTGCCCTCGTCGACCAACCCGACCCGGCCGCACACCGTCAACACCCTCGACGAGCACCTCGACATGCTGATGGTGTGCCATCACCTCGACCCGTCGGTGCCCGAGGACCTGGCCTTCGCCGAGTCGCGCATCCGGCCCACGACCATGGCCGCCGAGGACGTCCTGCACGACCTGGGCGCCATCTCGATGATCGGCTCCGACTCGCAGGCCATGGGGCGGATCGGCGAGACCGTGCTGCGGACCTGGCAGACCGCGCACGTCATGAAGCTCCGCCGCGGCCCGCTGGGCGGCCCCGCCGACCCGGCCGACAACCTGCGGGCCCGCCGCTACGTCGCCAAGTACACGATCAACCCGGCGATCGCGCACGGCCTCGACGCCGAGGTCGGTTCCGTGGAGCCGGGCAAGCTCGCCGACCTGGTGCTGTGGCACCCGGCCTACTTCGGCGTCCGCCCCCAGGTGGTGCTGAAGGGCGGAATGATCGCCTGGGCGGCGATGGGCGACGCCAACGCCTCGATCCCCACGCCGCAGCCGGTCCTGCCGCGCCCGATGTTCGGCGCCGCCCCGCTCACCGCCGCGAGCACGTCCGTGCACTTCGTGTCCCCCGCCGCGGCCGACGCGGGCATCGCCGACCGGCTGGCCGTGCGCCGCGACCTGGTGCCGGTCAAGGACACCCGCGGCATCGGCAAGCGGGACATGCTCCTCAACGGCGCGCTGCCGCGCATCGAGGTCGACCCGGACACCTTCACCGTGTCCATCGACGGCGACGAGGTGGAGCCCGCCCCGGCGACGGAACTGCCGATGGCCCAGCGCTACTTCCTGTTCTGATGCTCCTTCCCGCGCCGCTGCTGCTTCTGGCCGACTCCCGGCTGCCCGCCGGCGGCCACGCGCACTCGGGCGGCCTGGAGCCCGCGGCGGCCGCGGGCGCGGTCACCGACGTGCCGACGCTGGCAGGCTTCCTGCGCGGGCGCCTCGCGACGACCGGTCTCGTCACGGCCGCCCTCGCGGCCGCCGCCTGCGCCCACGCCGCCCGCGCGGCGGCCGGCCATGGGCGGGACGGCGGCTGGGCCGTGCTGGACGCCGAGGCGGACGCCAGGACGCCGTCGCCCGCGCAGCGGCGGGCCTCCCGGTCCCAGGGCAGGTCGCTGCTGCGCGCCGTCCGCACCGCGTCGCCGCACCCGGCGCTCGACGCGCTCGCGGCCTTCCCGGCGCCGCACCACCCGCTCGTCCTCGGCGCCGCCGTCGCCGCGGCCGGCGGCACGCCCGCGCACGCGGCCTCGATCAGCGCGTACGGGGCGGTCACCGGACCGGCGTCGGCGGCCGTGCGGCTGCTCGCCCTCGACCCGCTGGCGGTGCACCGCGCGCTCGCCGAACTGGCGCCGCGGGTGGACGCCGTCGCCGCCGAGGCCGCCGACTTCGCGGACGGCGACCCGGCGGCGCTCCCGGCCGCGTCGGCGCCCGCGCTCGACGTCTTCGCCGAGCTGCACCTCCGGGCGGACCCGCGCCTGTTCGAGTCGTGACGAGAGGATCCCGATGGGCACGAACCACGATCACCTCCAGGACCCGCACCCGGCGGCCCCCGCCCGCGGGCGGCCGCTGCGGCTGGGCGTCGGCGGACCGGTCGGCAGCGGCAAGACCGCCCTGGTGGCGGCGCTGTGCCGGACGCTCGGCCGCGAACTCGACCTGGCCGTGGTGACCAACGACATCTACACGACCGAGGACGCCGACTTCCTGCGCCGCAACGCGGTGCTGCCGGACGACCGGATCACCGCCGTCCGCACCGGGTGCTGCCCGCACACGGCCATCCGCGACGACATCTCCGCCAACCTGGACGCCGTGGAGTCGCTGGAGCGGCGGCACGGCCGGCTCGACCTGGTGATCGTGGAGAGCGGCGGCGACAACCTGACCGCGACCTTCAGCCGGGGCCTCGCCGACCGGCAGATCTTCGTCCTCGACGTGTCGGGCGGCGACAAGGTCCCCCGCAAGGGCGGCCCCGGGGTGAGCGGCGCGGACCTGCTGGTCGTCAACAAGACCGACCTGGCCCCGCTGGTCGGCGCCGACCTGGGGGTCATGGACCGCGACGCCGCGCGGGTCCGCGGCGGCAGGCCGGTGGTCTTCAGTTCGCTGCGCGAGGACCCCGGCGCCCCGGAGATCGCCGCTTGGGTCCGGTCCGTCCTCGCCGAGCACCGGAGCGCCGGGCCGGCGCCGGGCTCCGCGGACGCGGCGCTCCCCACCGGGGCCCCGTGACCCGGCACTACACCGCGCACGCCGCCGTGCGCGCCGAACGGGACGGCGCCGGGCGGGTCCGGCTGACGAGACTGCGCTCGGACGGGCCGTACGCGCTCCGCGCCACCCCGGACGCCGTCCACCTGGTCGGCGCCGCGGCGGGACCGCTCGGGGGCGACGAGCTGAACCTCGACCTGGAGGTCGCGGCGGGCGCCGAGCTCGCGGTCCGCTCGGTCGCGAGCACCCTGCTGCTCCCCGGCCGGGGCGAGTCCACGACGCGCGTCCGGGCCGCGGTCGGGCACGGGGCCCACCTCGACCTAGCCCTGGAGCCGGCGGTCGCCGCCGCGGGCTGCCGCCATCGCGCCGTCACCGACTTCGCGCTGGAGGCCGGGGCCACGCTCCGCTGGCGCGAGGAGCTCGTCCTGGGCCGGCACGGCGAGCCCGCGGGCCGCTACAGCGGCCGCGTCGACGTCACCGTCGGCGGCCGGCCCCTGCTGCGGAACGAGCTGCGGCTGCCCGACCCCGGCCTCTACACCAGCGGCGCCGTCCTGGGCGACGCGCGCTGCACCGGGAACGTGCTGCTCGTGGGGCCCGGCCTGGCGGTGGAGCCGTACGCGGCCGACGGGCTCGCGGTCATGCCGCTCGCCGGCCCCGGCGTGCTGGTCACCGCGCTCGCGCCCGACTCCGCGACGCTCCGCCGGCGGCTCCGCCATGGCGAGGAGCGCGCCCGCACCTGACCGCCGCGGCGGCCGTGAGCCCGTATTCACGCACTGGAAACACGCCGGAATCACCGGGGATACAGCGCAGGGTTTCCATTGACCCGGTTCGCAAAGACGCGCCCACGGTTCCAGCTGGACGACCATTTCGGAGTTACGGGTGCCTACTGCCGTCCGCCGCGAATACCGGGCCACCCGATTAACACCGCCTTAACGTTTCCGAACCGTCACCGGAAACAAGGAAACGCAATTCTGTAAGCGGCGAAGAACGGTTTCGGGGCCTATCCGCGAGGAGTGGTACGTGCACGGAAAATCTCTGCTGAGGCTCGGCTCGCTGGCGACCGCGGCGCTGCTGGCGCTGACCGCGTGCGGCGGTGAGACCGGCACGGGCGACGGCGCCGCCTCGCCCGCCGGGAACACCGTCAAGGTCGGCGTCCTCCACTCGCTGAGCGGGACGATGGCCATCAGCGAGGTCACCGTCAAGAACGCCGAGCTGATGGCGATCGAGGAGGTCAACGCCGCCGGCGGCGTCCTCGGCAAGAAGCTGGAACCGGTCGTCGAGGACGGCGCGTCCGACTGGCCCACCTTCGCGGAGAAGGCGCAGAAGCTCATCCGCCGGGACAAGGTCGCCGCGGTGTTCGGCGGGTGGACCTCGGCCAGCCGCAAGGCGATGCTGCCGGTTTTCGAACGCAACAAGGCCCTGCTCTGGTACCCGGTCCAGTACGAAGGGCTGGAAAGCTCGCCCTATATCTATTACACCGGGGCCACGACCAATCAGCAGATCGTCCCGGCACTGGACTATCTGAAGGAGCAGGGAAAGAAGAAGATCTTCCTCGTCGGCAGCGACTACGTCTTCCCGCGCACCGCGAACAAGGTGATCAAAGCCTATGCCGCGGCCAACGGGATGACGATCGCCGGGGAAGAGTACACGCCGCTGGGGTCGACGGAGTACGGCACGCTCGTCAACAAGGTCATGCAGGCGAAACCCGACGCGGTGTTCAACACCCTCAACGGTGACAGCAACGTCGCGTTCTTCAAGCAGCTCAAGAGCGCCGGCGCCACCGCCTCGTCGCTTCCGGTGATGTCCGTGAGCATCGCCGAGGAGGAGGTCAAGGGCATCGGGGTCGACAACATCGCGGGCCAGCTCGTGGCGTGGAACTACTACATGACCACCCCGGGCAAGACGAACGAGGCGTTCGTGAAGGCGTTCAAGGCCAAGTACGGCCCGGACAAGGTCACCTCGGACCCGATGGAGGCCGGCTACAACGCCGTGAAGCTGTGGGCCGCCGCGGCCGAGAAGGCCGGCAGCACCGACCCCGAGGCGGTGAAGAAGGCCGCCGGCGGCATCTCCCTCGAACTGCCCGAGGGCAAGGTGACGATCGACGGCGCCAACCACCACATGCACAAAACGGCCCGCATCGGCGTCATCCAGCCCGACGGGACGATCAAGGAGACCTGGAACTCCGGCAAGCCCATCGCACCGGACCCGTACCTCAAGAGCTACCCCTGGGCCGCGGGCCTGTCCTGATCCGCTCCGTCCCCGGCCGGGCACGCCCCGGCCGGGGATCCGCCCGGCGAGCCGCCCGGCGACCCCGCTCGGAGACCCTGCCCGCGAACAGGCATCGAGGAGGCACATGGAAGCCCTGCTCAGCCAGCTGCCGATCGGCCTCAGCATCGCCGCGGTGCTGCTGCTGGCGGCACTGGGCCTGACGTTCACCTTCGGCCAGATGGGGGTGATCAACATGGCCCACGGCGAGTTCATCATGGTGGGCGCCTACACCGCCTACGTTCTCCAGGACTGGGCGGGGAGGCAGGCGGTCGTGGTGGCCCTGCCCGCCGCCTTCCTGACCGCCGGCGCGATGGGCCTGGTCCTGGAGCGGACGGCGATCCGCCGCTTCTACGGACGCCCGCTCGACACGCTGCTCCTCACCTGGGGGGTCGGCCTCGTCCTCCAGCAGCTCGCCCGGGACATCTTCGGGGCGCCCAACGTCCAGGTCCGCGCCCCCGGCTGGCTGAGCGGCGGCATCCCGATGTTCGGCTCGCAGGTGCCCTACACCCGGCTGTTCATCCTCGCCGTCGCGGCGCTGTCGGTGCTCGCGATCTGGACCTACCAGAACCGGACCCGGCAGGGCCGGCGGATGCGGGCCGTGATGCAGAACCGGCAGCTCGCCGAGTGCAGCGGCGTCAACAGCGAGCGGGTCGACCGGCTCACGTTCTTCATCGGCTCCGGCCTCGCCGGGATCGCCGGCGTCGCGCTGACGCTGATCGGCCCGGTCGGCCCCAACCTCGGCACGTACTACATCGTCGACGCCTTCCTCGTCGTGGTCGCGGGCGGGCTCGGCCGGCAGCGCGGCGCCGTCGCCGCCG
Organism: Actinomadura sp. 7K534; assembly: GCF_004348575.1. NCBI lineage: Bacteria > Bacillati > Actinomycetota > Actinomycetes > Streptosporangiales > Thermomonosporaceae > Actinomadura > Actinomadura sp. 7K534. Next base: position 19,225 of record NZ_SMKB01000049.1, on the reverse strand, counting down.
CGCTGGTCCTCGGCCTGATCAACTCCTACGCGGAGTTCTGGACCGACTCGAGCCTGGCCAAGGTGATCGTCTTCGTGGCGACCGTGGCGTTCCTGCAAGCGCGCCCGCAGGGCATGTTCGTCCTCCGCAGCCGGGCGCTGACATGACCGGCCGGTGGCGCGGAGTCGCGCTGTTCGCCGCCGTGGCGCTGCTGGTCCTCGCGGTCGCGCCGGCCGCGCTGGACCCGTTCCGGCTGGGCCTGCTCACGAAGTACCTGTGCTTCGCCATCGCCGCGCTCGGCATCGGGCTCGCCTGGGGGCAGGGCGGGATGCTCACGCTCGGCCAGGGCGTGTTCTTCGGGCTGGGCGGCTACTCGATGGCCATGTACCTCAAGCTCCACGACGCCGGGCCGGGCAACCTCCCCGACTTCATGGTGTGGAGCGGGGTGGAGGAGCTGCCGCTGCTGTGGAAGCCGTTCGCGAGCCCGGTGTTCGCGATCGCCGCCGCCGTGCTCGTCCCGGCGGCGACCGCCGCGCTGCTCGGCTACCTGATCTTCCGGCAGCGGGTGCGGGGCGCCTACTTCGCGATCCTCAGCCAGGCCCTCGCCGCCGCGTTCGTGATCTGGCTGGTGGGCCGGCAGGGCCTCACCGGCGGCACCAACGGGCTCACCCACTTCTACGACGTCTTCGGCCGCGACCCAGAGGACGACGGCACCAAACGCGTCCTCTACTTCGTGGTGGCCATCGTGCTGGGCACGTTGTACCTGCTGGCCCGCCAGCTGGTGAAGAGCCGCTTCGGCAGGCTGCTCGTCGCGGTGCGGGACGGGGAGGACCGGGTCCGATTCCTCGGCTACAACGCCGCCGCGGTGAAGACCATCGCGTTCGCCGTCTCGGCGGCCATGGCGGGCATCGCCGGCGCGCTGTACGTGCCGGTGGTCGGCATCATCTCGCCCTCGCTGCTCGGGGTCGTCCCGTCGATCGAGCTCGTGGTCGCGGTGGCGATCGGCGGGCGGTACTCGCTGGCGGGCGCCGTCCTCGGCGGCGTGCTGCTCAACTGGGCGCACACCGCCTTCAGCGAGCAGTACCCGAGCGGCTGGGTCTACCTGCAGGGCCTGCTGTTCATCCTCGTCATCGTGCTGGTGCCCGGGGGCATCGCCGGCGCCGTCCGGCAGGCCGGCGACGCGATCGCGCGCCGGCGGCCCGGGGCGCGCCCGGAACCGCCCCCCGCGGCGGACGCGGCCGAACGGAAGGAGGCGGCGACCGCGTGAACACCCACACCCGGCCCGCCGACGGTCAGGTCGTGACCACCGGGGCCCGTGCCCCGGCCCTGCTGGAGATCCGCGAGCTGGAGGTCGTCTTCAACGGGTTCAAGGCCGTCGACGGCATCGACCTCACCGTGGAGCAGGGGGAACTGCGCTTCCTGATCGGCCCGAACGGGGCCGGCAAGACCACCCTGCTCGACGTCGTCACCGGGCTGACCCGGCCGTCGAAGGGCTCGGTGACCTTCGCCGGCACGTCCCTCCTCGGGCGCCCGGAGCACCGGATCGTGCGCCTCGGGATCGGCCGGACGTTCCAGACGTCCGTGGTCTTCGAGGAGCTCACCGTGGTGGAGAACATCGACCTCGCCGCGAGCTTCCGCCGCCCGCTCGTCACGCTCCTGCGCCGGCGGCGCGGCGTGTCGGACGTCGTGGCGGCCGCGCTGGAGCGGACCGGGCTCGCGGACCTGGCGGACCGGCCCGCCAGGGTGCTCTCGCACGGCCAGCGGCAGTGGCTGGAGATCGGGATGCTGATCGTGCAGGGGCCCCGGCTGCTGCTCCTCGACGAGCCCGTGGCGGGCATGAGCCGGGCGGAGCGCGAGCGGACCGGCGAACTGCTCACCGAGATCGCCATGGACCACACCGTCATCGTCGTCGAGCACGACATGGAGTTCCTGCGGCGGTACGCGTCGCAGGTGACGGTCCTGCACGAGGGCACCGTCCTGGTGGAGGGGGACGTCGCCACAGTGCAGGACGACCCCCGGGTCCAGGAGGTCTACCTCGGCCGATCCGCTAACGGGGAGGTCCGATGACCCGCGATGGGAACGGGGACACCGCATGACCGACGTGATGCTGCGGGTGAGCGGGCTGGAGACCGCCTACGGCCGCTCCCGCGTGCTGTTCGGCGTGGATCTGGCGGTGCGTCCGGGCGAGCTGACGTGCGTCATGGGCCGCAACGGCGCGGGCAAGACCACCCTGCTCAACACGATCATGGGCCTGCTGGCGCCGACGGCGGGCACGGTCGTCTTCGACGGCGCGGACGTCACGCGGACGAGCACCTTCCAGCGGGTCAGATCGGGCATGGGCTACGTGCCGCAGGGCCATGAGACGTTCCCGCAGCTGACGGTCTGGGAGAACCTCCAGGTGACGCAGGAGGCGATGGGTCGCCGCGACCCCGGGGCCGTCGACGACGCCCTGGCGGTGTTCCCGCGGCTGACCGAGCTCCTGCAGCGCAGGGCGGGGTTCCTGTCGGGCGGGCAGCAGCAGCAACTGGCGATCGCCCGGGCCCTGGTGACCCGGCCGCGGATCCTGATCCTGGACGAGCCGACCGAGGGCATCCAGCCCTCGATCATCCTGGAGATCGAGGAGGCCATCGAGCGGCTGCACAGGGAGCACGACCTCGCCGTCCTGCTCGTGGAGCAGTACCTCGACCTGGCCCTGCGCCTGGCCGACAGGTTCGCGATCCTCGACGGCGGCGTCGTCCGGCACTCCGGGACCGCCGAGGACCTGCGCAGCGACGAGGTCAAGCGCCTGCTCGCCGTCTGAGCCCGGCGCCGGCACGGCGGCCGCGCGGGTCAGCAGGCACCTGAGCCCGGTACGTGGCCGCCGGGGCGGCGGGCGGCGAACTCCCTCTCCCAGTACAGCGCGGCCTCGCGGTCGGCCTCGTCGCAGCCGCACTCGCGGGCGTGCCGGGTGGCGGACGCGGCGCGGCGGGCCAGCGCCGACGCCCGCACCGCCGCGCAGCCGCAGTGGTGCGCGATCGCCGCCCCGGTGGCCCGGCTGAACGCGGGCCCGTGCCGCGCGCAGTCGCACAGGGGCGAGCCCCGCATCTCGAGCTCGTCCGCGATCCTCGCCCGCTGCGCGTCTCCGGTCATCGCCCGCTCCACGGCACCATGCCCCAATCCTTACCGCAGCGGAGCATTCCAGACGTCCGGTCGCGCATGCCGGATTCACTCCGCCCGCACCGGGCACACCGGCAGAACCTGGACCGAGCCGCAGGACGGGGCTGCGAGCAGGTCTTTCAACTGAATGGTTGACAGGGTGGACCCGACCGCCCTACCGTGATTTTCAACCAAAAGGTTGAAAACAGGAGGGCGATGACCGAGGACACGCTGTCCCGGGTCTTCGCCGCCCTCGCGGACCCGACCCGGCGCGACATGGTCGCCCGGCTCACCGAGGGCGACGCGACCGCGAGCCAGCTGGCCGAGCCGTACCGGATGTCGCTGCAGGCCGTCTACAAGCACCTGCGGGTCCTGGAGGACGCCGGGCTCGTCAGCCGGCCACCGGGACCGCAGCCCCGGCCGGTGCGGCTGGAGGTCGGGGCCCTGGACCTGATGGACACCTGGATCGAACGCCACCGGGCCCGCGCCGAGCGGCGCTACCGCCGCCTCGACGCCGTCCTGGCGGAGATGAAGGAGGACGAAGATGCCGAAGATCACTGAGACGGCGATCGAGGCCGACCCGAAGCTGCCGGTCATCCGGATGACGCGCGACTTCGCGGCGACGCCCGAGCAGCTGCTCCGCGCCCACACCGACCCCGAGCTCTTCGCCCGGTGGGTGGGGCCCGAGGGCATGGACACCCGGATCGACCACTGGGACGCGCGCACCGGCGGGAGCTGGCGGTACGTCTCGGCGCGGGACGGCGAGGAGTACTGGTTCCGCGGCACCTTCCACGAGGTGCGCCCGGACCGCATCGTGCAGACCTTCACCTACGAGGGCCAGCCGGACGGGGTCGCGCTGGAGACGCTGTGGTTCGAGGACCTGGGCGACGGGCGCACCCGGCTCCGGGCGCAGTCGCTGGTCGACAGCTTCGAGGACCGCGACATGTGGCTGCGCAGCGGCATGGAGACCGGGGTCGACGAGGGATACGCCAAGCTGGAGAGGATGCTCGCCGATGGCGCTGTCTGACCGCCCCGCCGAGCGGCACCGGCAGGTCGCCGGGCTGTTCGGCGACCGGGTCCGCGGCACCGCGTCCTGGGACGCGCCGTCCCCGGTCGCCGGCTGGACCGCCCGCGACGTCGTCCGGCACCTGACCGAGTGGTTCCCCGGTTTCCTGGTCGCCGGCGCCGGCATCGACCTGCCCCGGGGGCCGTCGGCGGACGAGGACCCGGTCGAAGCCTGGCGGGTCCACTGCGACGGTGTGCAGGCGGTGCTGGACGACCCGGGCACCGCGCACCGCGAACTGAACAACCCGCACATCGGCACCGTGCCGCTGGACACCGCGATCGACCGGTTCTACACCGCCGACGTGTTCATGCACACTTGGGACCTCGCCAGGGCCACCGGCCAGGACGACCGGCTGGACCCCGGCTTCTGCGCCGACCTCCTCGCGGGGATGCAGGAGGTGGAGGAGGCGATCCGCTCCTCCGGCCAGTACGGGCCCCGCGTCGAGGTGCCCGCCGACGCTGACGTCCAGACGAGGCTGCTCGGCTTCATCGGCCGGGACCCGTACTGGAAGGGCGCCTGAGCAGGGCGGGGTCAGTGAGACCGGCGCAGGCCGGGGGGCCGGGCCCGGGTCCGGACTTCCAGACCTGCTGGCCGGGGCCGCCGGGCGCGACGGCACCGTCCTCGGCGCGGCCCGCCTCGTCGAGCGGCTGACCGCCGCCCCGGCCGCCCTTCCTCCAGAGCGGCGCTCATGAGGAAATAGGTGAGGAGCTCACGTACACGACCAAACGAAACGACAGGGAGAGGCCCGTGGGACTGCTGGACAGCGTCGACTGGCAGGGAAACATCTTCAAGAACGGCGCGTGGACGGCCGCGCGCGGTGGCGACTACGCCGTGGTCGAACCCGCCACCGGCGGCGAACTCGGCCGGATGGGGCAGGCCACCGCCGAGGACGTCGCCGAGGCCGCCGCCAACGCGGCCGAGGCACAGCGGGAATGGGCCGCCCTGCCGCACCCCGTCCGCGCCGCCGTCCTGCGCAAGGCCGGTGACCTGTGGCAGCGGCACGCCGAGGAGATCAGCGGCTGGAACGTCCGCGAGGTCGGCGCCGTACCCGGCATGGCCGGCTTCGCCCTGCACGTGGCGGCCGAGGAGTGCTACGCGGCCGCCTCGCTGCCCGGCCGGGCGATCGGCGAGCTACTCCCCTCGGAGGAGCCGCGCCTGTCCATGGCACGCCGCATGCCGGCCGGGGTGGTCGCGGTGATCTCCCCGTTCAACGTGCCGATCATCCTCGGCATCCGCTCGGTGGCCCCGGCGCTCGCGCTCGGCAACGCCGTCCTCCTCAAGCCCGACCCGCGCACCGCGGTCACCGGCGGCACCCTGATGGCCCGCGTGTTCGAGGAGGCCGGCGTGCCGCCCGGCGTCCTGCACATGCTGCCCGGCGGCGCCGACGTGGGCGAGGCCCTGATCACCGACCCCAACATCCGGGTCATCTCCTTCACCGGCTCCACCCCCGTCGGCCGCCGCATCGGCGAACTGGCCGGCCGGCACCTCAAGCGCGCCCACCTGGAACTCGGCGGCAACTCCGCGCTCCTCGTCCTGGACGACGCCGACGTGGACGAAGCCGTGAACCTCGCCACCTGGGGCTCGTTCTTCCACCAGGGGCAGATCTGCATGACCGCCGGCCGGCACTTCGTCGCCGACCGCCTCTACGACGACTTCGTGGAGCGCCTGGCCGCCAAGGCCGGCGCCCTCCCCGTCGGCGACCCGGCCGCGGCGGAGGTCGCCCTCGGCCCCGTCATCGACGCCGGCCAGCGCGACAAGATCCACGGCATGGTCACCACGACCGTCGACCAGGGCGCCAAACTCGCCTCCGGCGGCACCTACGAGCAGCTCTTCTACCGCCCCACGGTCCTGGCCGACGCGCCCCTGACCGCGCCCGCCTTCGCCGACGAGGTCTTCGGCCCGGTCGCGCCGGTCACGCGCGTGTCGTCGGTCTCCCAGGCGGTGGAGCTGGCCGCCGCGAGCGAGTACGGCCTGTCGCTCGGCATCGTGACCCGGGACGCGATGCGCGGCCTGGCCGTCGCCGAGCAGATCCCGACGGGGATCGTCCACATCAACGACCAGACCGTCAACGACGAGGCCAACGCCCCGTTCGGCGGTGTGGGGGCGTCCGGCACCGGGTCCCGCTTCGGCGGCGCTGCGGCCAACGTCGAGGCGTTCACCGAGACCCGCTGGATCACCATGCGCGGCGAGCCCCCGCGCTACCCCCTCTGACCGCGCCGCGCGCCGGCCGCGGCGGGTCCGCCCGCCCGGCCGGCGCCGGTCACCAGGGGCTGACGACCGTGCGGTCCCCGTCGTTCTCGTAGGCCACGACGTGGACGACCGGGAGGTGCGCCCGTTCAGGGAGCCTGCCGCCGGTGCGCGGGCCCGGGACCAGCAGCAGGGGCGCCTCGTCGTTCCCGGCGGTGTCCTCCTCGCGGGGCTCCAGCTCGCCGACCGTCTTCAGCCGCCTGACGTTCGGCCCGGCGGCCGCCACCAGGTGCCAGCGCCGCGGCGACCGCCACCACAGGGCGGCGGCCATCGACGCGGCGGACGAGGTGGTGTCGCTGTTCGTCCTGCCGCGTTCGGACAGCGCCTTCCCGCCCTCGGAGATCAGCACCGCGCTGCCGGGGGCGGCCCACTGGGAGGACGCGTCCACGGTCAGCAGCGTCGCCCGGCCGCCGCCGTCGGGCAGCTCGCCGCTCCACAGCCGGCCGAGCCGCAGGTCGCCCGACTCGCTGAGCGTCGCCGCGCCCTCGCAGGCGACGGCGTGCAGCGCCGCCCAGCGGAACCGCTCCTCCGGTTCGGGCCGGTCGGGGAACCACACCCGCGGCGCCGCCGACCACGGGTCGTGCGAGGCGAGCTGCGTGACGGCCCGCACCGTCCCGCCGGCCGCCGGCCGGAAGATCATCCGGAACACCACGTAGTTCTGGCAGCGCGGCGTGAACCAGATCCACGGCAGCGGGTCGGTCAGCCCGTCCCGGACCGGCAGCGGCGTCCAGTCCGGGGCGCGCCCCTCCGGCACCGCCGCCCGCACGTCCTGCAGCCACGGCGGGACGAGGTAGCGCCACGCCATGCCGAGCATGACCAGTTGCCCGGCGCCGTTGCCGAGCCTGCGGACCGACTCCACGCCGCGCGACAGGCGCCGCTCGAAGTACTGCGCCACGCTCGGCGCGTCCCGGGCGCCGGGGGTGTCGCGCAGCACGACGAGGGACGCGCCGTCCACCGTCCCGGCGTACAGGAGGAAGACGCGGCCGACCGGCGGGTGGCGGTGGTGTGCCCGCCATGCCTCGGCGGCCCGGCGCAGCAGCGCCGCGTCGTGCCGCAGCCCGCCCTGGGCCGGCCACTCGTTGATCGAGGGGGCGGGGGTCTTGCGCCAGGCCCCCGGGTCGACCGCCGCGGGCCCGCCGGCCCCCTCCCCCGGGCGCGTGAGGACGGATCCGGCGACCGCCAGCAGCGCCACCGCGACCGCGGCCGCCACCGCGGCGCGCCACGCCGGCCGGACGGACGGCGGGCGGAGCCGGACGACATCGGGGTCGAACGCCTCGACCTCGGCCCGCTGCGCCGCCTCGTCCAGCCCGGTCCGGACGTCCACGGCGGCGGCGGCCCGCTCCACGTCCCGGAAGTCGGTGGGCCGGTGCGGGCCGAGCTCGGCGGCGACCTCGGGAACGGTGAGGCCGTCGAGGCGCAGCAGGCACGCGAGCCGCTCGTGCGGCGCAAGCTCCGACAGCGCCTCCCGGACGGGCCCCCGCGGCGGGGGCGCGGGCTCGAAGAGGACGCGGTGCAGCGGGCTCCACCCGGCGGGCGGCTCGGTCAGCAGGACGCCGACCAGCCGCGCCCGCTTGGCCGGGTAGCCGCCCGGCCGCCCCCGGGCGGCGCGCGCGGCAACGCGGCGGGCGCGCGCAAGAGGGGCGTCGCCGTCGTCGAGCACCAGATACGCGAGCCGCAGAAGGCGGGCGTAGTCCGCGCGGTCCACCGTCAGCACCGGATACCTCCCACCGCATTGTGCGCAGCGGCCGGTAACAGCCGGGTAGCGCGGCCCCTCAGCCCAGGGGGCGCAGTGCGGTGATGACGTGTTCGGTCAGTTCGCCGGTGGAGGCGGTGCCGCCCAGGTCGGGGGTCCGTACCGTGCCTTCCGCCAGGACGGACGCCATCGCCGAGGTGATGTCGGCGGCGGCCTCCGTGTGGCCGAGGTGGTCGAGCATCATCGCGGCGGACCAGATCGTCCCGAGCGGGTTGGCGATGCCGCGGCCCGCGATGTCGGGCGCCGAGCCGTGCACGGGCTCGAACATCGACGGGAACCGGCCCTCCGGGTTGAGGTTGGCGGACGGCGCGATCCCGATGCTGCCCGCGATGGCCGCCGCCAGGTCGCTGAGGATGTCGCCGAACAGGTTGGACCCCACCACCACGTCGAACCGCTCGGGCCGGAGGACGAACTTGGCGGCCAGGGCGTCGATGTGCTCCTGGTCCCAGGTGACGGCGGGGTGGGCGGCGGCGCGTTCCCGGACGAGCTCGTCCCAGAACGGCATCGTGTGCACGATGCCGTTCGACTTGGTCGCCGAGGTGAGCCGCCCCCGGCGGCGGCCGGCGAGGCCGAAGGCGTAGTCGAGGATGCGGGTGACGCCGGCGCGGGTGAACACCGACTCCTGCACGGCGGTCTCCTGCGGCGTGCCCTGGTAGATCCGCCCCCCGATCTCGCTGTACTCGCCCTCCACGTTCTCCCGGACGACGACGAAGTCGACCTCCCCGGCGCGGGCGCCGCGCAGCGGGCTGTCCAGGCCCTCGAACACCTTGATGGGACGCAGGTTCACGTACTGCTGGAACCGGCGGCGGATCGGGATCAGCAGCCCCCACAGCGACACGTGGTCGGGCACGCCCGGGTAGCCGACGGCGCCCAGCAGGATCGCGTCGTGCCCGGCCAGGCGGTCCAGGGCGTCGTCCGGCATCATCGCGCCCTCGCGCTCGTACCGTTCGCAGGACCAGTCGTACTCGGCGTAGTCGAGGGCGAGGCCGCGGCGCTCGCACACGGCGTCCAGGACGCGCCGCGCCGCCGGGACGACCTCGCGGCCGATGCCGTCCCCAGGGATCAGCGCGATGCGGTGATGGGTGCTGCTGCTCATGCCGGGAATTGGATCAAGGGTTTGCGGTCGCGTCCAAGACGCGTCCCCAATGCGTCCGATAAGCCGCGCCTATCTACGGGCCCGGCTCGGGGCCCGCCCACGCGTCGCGGGACAGGGCCATCCGCCGGAACTCCTCGGCGATCGGGCTGAGCCAGCCCTTCCGGCCGGCCAGGGCGATGTGCAGGCTGGCGGGCGGGTCGAGGTCGCGGACGACGGCGCCCGCACGCAGCGCCAGCGGCCGCCACGCCTCCGCGAGGATCGCCACGCCGACCCCCTTCAGGACCAGCGAGAGGATCGCCGCCCGGTGGTCGGTCTCCACCGCGAACGGCACGTCCACGCCGGACGCCCGGATCTCGTCGGCCAGGCGGCGCATGCCCGTCCCGCGCTCCCCGGCGATCAGCCGGTGCCCGGCGAGACGCTCCCGCGGCAGCGGCGGGCCCGGCTCGAACGGGCCGTCCGGCGGCGCCACCAGGACGAGCCGCTGCTCCCCCACCGGGTGCAGGTCGACGTCGGTCGTGGCGGGCGGCTCCCACGCCGACAGCAGCCCCAGCTCGGTGACGCCGGTCCGCACCATGTCGATGACCGCGCCCGGCACCGGCGCGTCGCGCAGCACCACGTCCACCCCGGGGTACCGCGCGGCGAAGCGCTGCACCATGCCGCCGAGCGGCTCGATCGCGGGGGACGGCATCGAGGCGACGGCGATGCGGCCCGTCCGCAGGCCGTGCGCCGCGGTCACGCTCTCCCGCGCCACCTCCAGGCTGCGCACCGCCTGCCGCGCCGGGCCGATCAGCGCCCGGCCCGCCTCGGTCAGCACGACGCGCCGCCCGGTGCGGTGGAACAGCTGCGTCCCCAGGTCCTTCTCCAGGCCGCGGATCGCCTGCGACAGCGACGGCTGCGCCACGAACAGCGCGCCCGCCGCCCGGTTGAAGCCGCCGTGGTCCACCACGGCGAGGAAGTACTCCAGCTGCCGGACGTCCACCCGCGCCTCCGCTCGCCTATAGGGGGAGCCTTTCAGTCAAGTAGCCGACACGTCTTGGATTCGCCGTCCCGGGCGATCTTCAATTTGACGCAGAATCGCTTGTCCGGAACGCCCTAGGAACCCGGCCGCAACGGCGGGCTCCGCTCCCGAGGAGTGCTCCCATGACATCGGACGAGACCCCGCCGCGCGATCCCGCCGCCCCGCCCGCCACCGGGTCCGCGGGCACCGCGGCGCCCGCCCGCACCGACGTGGCCAAGGCGCTGATGGGCCAGGCCACCTACCGCAGCCTCGGCGAGCAGCGGCTCTCCCCCGCGGAGGAACGCTTCGAGAAGGCCCGCCGCACCACCGGGTTCTGGCTGGCGCCGCTGGTCACCGCGGTCTTCCTGCTCCTGCCGCTGGACATGGCGCCGTCCCAGCAGACCCTCGCCGGGATCCTGCTCGGCGTCATCGTGCTGTGGGTGACCGAGCCGGTGCCGATCCCCATCGGCGGCCTGATCGGGGTCGGCGTGATCGTGCTGTTCGGCGTGGTCCCCGCCGACGACGCGCTCGAACCGTTCGGCTCCACCACGATCTTCACGTTCATCGGGGCGTTCATCCTCGCCCAGGCGATGCTGAAGCACGGGGTCGCGCGGCGGTTCGCGTTCTTCATCCTGTCGCTGCCCGGCGTCGGCGAGTCCACCTTCCGGCTGATCGCCACGTTCGGCCTCGTCACCTGCCTGCTGTCGGCGTTCGTGTCCAACACCGCGACCGTCGCGATGCTGCTGCCGACGGCGCTCGGGCTGCTCACCGTCATCGCCAAGATGCTGCAGGACCGCGGGCTCGTCGCCGCCGACTTCGACCCGGCCCGGCTGCGCGTCGGCGCCGCGCTGGTGCTGATGCTCGCCTACGGCGCGTCCGTCGGCGGCCTGCTGACCCCGGTCGGCAGCCCGCCCAACCTGATCGGGCGCGGGCTGATCGAGGAGGCCACCGGCGAGCGGATCTCGTTCGCGCAGTGGACGCTGACCGCGCTGCCGCTGTGCGCGGTGATGCTGGTCGTGCTGGTCGTCGTCCTGCTGCTGCTCAACAAGCCGGAGATCCGCCGGATCGAGGGCGTCCAGGAGTACGTCGCCCGCGAGCGCGCCGACCTCGGCCGGATGAGCCGCGCGGAGAAGACCACGCTCGTCGCCTTCGCCGTCACCGTCGTCCTGTGGATCTTCCCCGGCGTCATCGCGCTGGCCGCCGGCACCGACTCGTCGATCTACGAGACCGTCAGCGAACGGCTGGACGAGGGCATCGTCGCCGTGCTCGGCGCGTCCCTGCTGTTCATCCTCCCCACCGACTGGCGCCGCCGCCAGACCACCCTGAACTGGAGCGACGCCGCGCGCATCGACTGGGGCACCATCCTGCTGTTCGGGACGGGCATCATCTTCGGCTCCCTGCTCGCCGACACCGGCCTGGCCCGCACCATCGGCGGTTCCGCGTCCGACGCCCTCGGCCTGACCAGCACGTTCTTCATCACCGCGTTCGCCGCGGTGCTGGCCATCCTGATCTCGGAGACGACCAGCAACACCGCGTCCGCCGCCGTGGTCGTCCCGATCATCATCCCGATCGCGCAGGCCGCGCAGGTCGACCCGTTCGTGCCCGCCCTGGCCGCCACGTTCGCGGCCTCGTTCGGCTTCATGCTTCCGGTGTCCACCCCGCAGAACGCGATCGCCTACGGCTCCGGCGTCGTCCCCATCACCACCATGATCCGCTCCGGCTTCGCCTTCGACGTCTTCGGCGCCCTCCTGATCATCCTCGGCCTGCCGCTGATGGTCGCCCTCACCGGCATCGGCGGCTGACCTGGCCGACCTGCTCGGCGGGCGGGTCAGCCTCGCTTGGGGCGCAGGGCGGCGGGGCCGTGCCGGACCATCGAGCCGAGGGTGCGCCACCACGGCACGGTGGGGTCGGGGTCCCGGCCCGCCGCCATGCGGTGGAGCTGGTCGGCGTGCCATTGCACGTTCAGCGCGCTGTCCAGGGGGCGGATGTCGGTGAGGCGCCCGATCACCCGGCGGGCGCCGACCCCGATCGCGGGGACCTCCAGCCGTTCCCGGCCGTCCTCGAACAGCGCCCTGGGCGCGTCGGGGGTGAGGCAGGTGGGCCGCCCGATGCCGACGACGTCGCAGTCGCCCTCGGCGAGGGCCTCCTCCATCGCGGCGCGGGTGCGGAACCCGCCGGTGACGGCGATCGGCGTCCGGCCGGCGACCTCGCGGACCGTCCGGGCGTAGTCCAGGAAGTAGGCTTCGCGCGCCCGCGTGGACTCCGCCAGCACGCCCATCATGGCCGGGGCCTCGTACGATCCCCCGCTGACCTCGATGAGGTCGATCCCCTCCGCGACGAGGGCGCGGACGACCTCGCGGGACTCCTCCTCGGTGAATCCGCCGCGCTGGAAGTCGGCCGAGTTCAGCTTGATCCCCACGGAGAACCCGGGGCCCACCTCGGCGCGGACGGCGCGCAGGACCTCCAGCACGAAGGCCCGGCGCCGCTCGGGGTCGCCGCCCCACGCGTCGTCCCGCCGGTTGGAGATGGGGGACAGGAACTGGGTGACGAGGTAGCCGTGCGCTCCGTGGATCTGCACGCCGTCGAACCCGGCGGCCTCGGCGACGGCCGCGGCGGCGCCGAACCGCTTGACGATCTCGCGGATCTCCTCGTCGGTGAGGGCGCGGGGCCTGGCGGCGCCGGGGACGCGGGCGGCGATCGCGCTCGGCGCGACCGGACGGTTCCGCCCGGCGCGCCGGTTGGCCTGCCGGCCGGGGTGGTTGAGCTGCGCGAAGATCGGCCCGCCGTGCCCGCGGTAGCTCCCGGTCCACCGGGTCAGCGCGTCCAGGTGGCGGTCGTCCTCGATGACGACGTTGCCGGGCTCGTTCAGGTGCCGGAGGTCGACGGCGACGTTCCCGGTGACCAGCAGGCCGTAGCCGCCGGTGCTCCACCTGCGGTAGAGGGTCTCCAGCCGGGCGCCGGGCGACCCGTCGGCCTCGGCGAGCCCCTCGCTCAGCGCCGACTTCATCAGCCGGTTCGGCAGGGTCAGCCCCGACGGCAGGGTGAGGGGCTCGCCCAGCCGGCCGACGTGACTGGTCGGGGTGGAACTCATGGCTCACTCCTCGCGGCCGGGCTCCGGCCCGCCTACGTCATGCGCCGCCACGGCGGGTGCCGTGGCGGCGCGGGTGATCACGTTGACGCCGAAGCCTATGGGGCCGGCACGGAAAAGGGGAGATCCCGGCGGCGCCGCCGCACTGTCCGCACTAGCGGCATCGCTCCTGGTCGCCGGGGTCAGGGTGTACGAGCACTACAGCGGCGCGCTGCTGGAGAAGGTCGAGTCGAACCGGATCCACCGCTCCTTCTGACGGCGGCCCGGCCGCTTCCCTTAGTCGCCGGTGTCGTCGTCCGGCGCGTGGACGACCGCGACGGGGCAGGGCGCGTGCTGCACCAGCGCCTGTCCGACCGATCCGAGCATCAGGCCGCGGAAGCCGCCCAGTCCGCGCGAGCCGACGACGAGCAGGCGGGCGCCGTCCGCGGCCTGCGTCAGGACCTCCCGCGGCGCCCCGTGGACGACCTCCGCCCGCACCTCCACGCCCGGGTGCGAGTCCCGCAAGGCGTCCATCATGCGCGCCAGCCGCGCCTCGGCGGCCTGCCGCATGCCGGCCTCGTCGGCCAGGGGCGGGAGGTCGTCGACCGGCACGGACTCCCAGGCGACGACCGCGTGCACCGACAGCCCGTGCAGGCCGGCCTCGGCGAAGGCCGCCGCCAGCGCGGCCCGGGACGCGGGCGAACCGTCCACGCCGACCACCACACGTCCCGGCCCGTCCTCCGGAGGTGGTTCGGGGTCGCCCCGGACGATCACGACCGGGCACGAGGCGTGGGCGACCACCTGGGCACTGACCGATCCCAGGACCAGGCCGGCGAACCCCCCGATGCCCCGGGGCCCGAGCACGAGCAGGTCCGCGGTGCGGCCCGCGTCGATGAGCGCGGCGGCCGCCTGCCCACGTCCGAGAACGCCCCGCACCTCCAGGCCAGGGGCCGTCTTATGGACGTGCGCCACTCCCCCGTCGAGGGTCTGCTGCGCCACCTCCCCAAGATCCACCATCGGCATGGCCACCGGGTTGCCGATGTAGATCTCCCACACGTGGACAACGGTCAGCGGCGTGCCCCGGGCCCGGGCCTCGGCGGCGGCCCAGTCCACGGCGCGGATGGCTTCGCGGGAGCCGTCGTAGCCGACGGCGACCCCGGTGACCGGCTCGGCGCTCATACCCTGTCCTCCTGCCTCGTCTCCGAGTTCCGTCTCCGTCAGCCTTACCCGCGCGGGTGCTCCGCAACGAGTGGCGTCGGTCCGTGAACAGGAGGACCTTCGGCAGGTCGTGCGCCCGGTCGCCCGGTCAGGCTTCCAGGGTCGCCGCGTGGTCCGGGACGTGGTTCTGCTCGCCGCGCGGGGGCCGCACGTACCCCTTGGACGGCGGGCGCTCCGGCAGATGGAGCGGCGGACGCTCCACCTCGCGGTAGGGGATGCTCGACAGGAGGTGGTGGATCATGTTGATGCGGGCCCGCCGCTTGTCATCGCTGTCGACCACGTTCCAGGGCGCTTCGGGAATGTCGGTGTGGACGAACATCTCGTCCTTGGCGCGCGAGTAGGCCTCCCAGCGCGAGATGGACTCCATGTCCATCGGAGACAGTTTCCACCGCCGCATCGGATCCTCGAGGCGCTTGCGGAACCGGCGCTCCTGCTCGGCGTCGCTGACGGAGAACCAGTACTTGCGCAGCAGGATGCCGTCCTCGACGAGCATCCGCTCGAATATGGGGCACTGGTGCAGGAAACGCCGGTGCTCGTCAGCGGTGCAGAACCCCATGACCCGCTCGACGCCCGCGCGGTTGTACCACGACCGGTCGAACAGGACGATCTCCCCGGCGGCGGGCAGGTGCTGGATGTACCGCTGGAAGTACCACTGGGTCCGCTCCCGGTCGGTCGGCACCGGAAGCGCCGCGATGCGCGCGAAGCGGGGGTTGAGGTACTCGGTGACGCGCTTGATCGTGCTGCCCTTGCCGGCGGCGTCCCGCCCCTCGAACACCACGGCGATGCGCACGCCCTCCTCGCGCACCCACTCCTGCAATATCAGCAGCTGCTCCTGCAGCCGGAGCAGCTCGCTCTCGTACATCCGCCGAGGCAAACGCCGTTTCGCCCCCATGCAGCCTCCCGACCTCGTTCCACACCGGCACCGTATCGGCCCAGGGACGGAGCCGAATCCGGCGGCCCGTGGCGGCCCCTAGAGCATCGCGGTGCCTAAGGGGCGCTCGGGGTTGAACCGCGTCCGGCGCCGATTGCACGATTGCCGCATATCCACGACACCTCGGAGGAAAGTCCCATGACGGAGCCGGCCGCCGGCAACGAGACCTGGATCCGGCGCTTCCACCCGGCTCCCGAGGCCGCGACCCGGCTGGTGTGCTTTCCGCACGCGGGCGGGTCGGCCCCGTTCTACTTCCCCGTGTCGGCGACGCTGAGTCCCGGCGTGGAAGTGCTCACCGTGCAGTATCCCGGCCGCCAGGACCGGCGAAACGAACCGCCCATCGGCCACATCCCCGCGCTGGCCGACGCGGTGTTCGAGGCACTGCGCCCCTGGCTCGCGGACCGGCCGGCGCTCTTCGGCCACAGCATGGGGTCGGTCGTGGCCTTCGAGGTCGCGCGGCGGATGGAGGAGCACAGCACCCCGCCCCGGGTGCTGGTCGCCTCCGGCAGGCGCGCGCCGTCGCGATACCGCGGCGAGAGCGTGCACCAGCGCGACGACGAGGGGATCCTGGCGGAGCTCCGCAAGCTCAGCGGTACCGACCCGCGGCTGCTGGCGGACGAGGAACTGCAGATCGGGCACCAGCGCGGCCCGCGTGGCCTCCGGGTCGGCCCAATAGCCGGTGAAAAGCGCGGGGCTGCGCAGGTGAATCTCCCCGGCGACGCCCGGCTCCTCGATCGGCCGGCCCGCGTCGTCGATGAGGATCATCTCCGCGCCGGAGTGGGCGAAGCCGATGGACAGCCGCCGCAGGTCGTCCGGGAGCGGGGCGGGCACCTCGGTGAACGAGCAGGCCGTCGACTCGGTCGCGCCGTAGCAGTTGATGATCCGGGTCCCGGGCCGCAGCCGCTGCAGGTGCCGCAGCTCCGGCAGCGGGAACTCCTCGCCGCAGAACAGGATGCCGCGCAGGTCCGCCAGCCCGGCCAGCAGCTCCGGCTCGTGCCCGGGCTGGGGGCGGATCGTCAACATCTCCTCCAGCACCCCTCCGGCCAGCCGTTCACGGCGCACTACGTGGCGGCCAAGTCGGGCGTCAACGGCAGCCGGAACACCTGACCACGGCCCGGCAGGGGCGAGGCGGCGCTCCGTGGGTAGGGACGGGGAATGTCAGCCATGTCACCAGGGCAGCCGGGGGGCGAACTCAAGCCGCGGTCGCGCCAGGTCACCGACGGTCTGGAGGCGACGGCGTCGCGCGGCATGCTGCGGGCCGTCGGGATGGGCGACGAGGACTTCGGCAAACCGCAGATCGGCATCGCGAGCTCGTGGAACGAGATCACGCCGTGCAACCTGTCGCTCGACCGGCTCGCGCAGGGCGCCAAGGAGGGCGTGCACGCCGGCGGCGGGTACCCGCTGCAGTTCGGCACGATCTCGGTGTCCGACGGCATCTCGATGGGGCACGAGGGCATGCACTTCTCCCTCGTCAGCCGCGACATCATCGCCGACTCCGTCGAGACCGTCGTGCAGGCGGAGCGCCTCGACGGGACCGTGCTGCTCGCGGGCTGCGACAAGTCGCTGCCCGGGATGCTCATGGCCGCCGCCCGGCTCGACCTCGCGAGCGTCTTCCTCTACGCGGGCTCGATCGCGCCCGGGTGGGTCAGGCTGTCCGACGGCACCGAGAAGGACGTCACGATCATCGACGCGTTCGAGGCCGTCGGCGCGTGCGCGCGGGGCCTGATGAGCCGCGAGGACGTCGACCGGATCGAACGCGCGATCTGCCCGGGCGAGGGCGCCTGCGGCGGCATGTACACGGCGAACACCATGGCGTCCGCGGCCGAGGCGATGGGGATGTCGCCGCCCGGGTCGGCCGCGCCGCCGTCCGCGGACCGGCGCCGCGACGCCTTCGCGCACCGCTCGGGAGAGGCCGTCGTGGACCTGCTGCGGCGGGGCATCACCGCGCGGGACGTCATGACCAGGGAGGCGTTCGAGAACGCGATCGCCGTCGTGATGGCGTTCGGCGGCTCGACCAACGCGGTGCTGCACCTCCTGGCGATCGCGTACGAGGCCGAGGTCGACCTCGCCCTCACCGACTTCGACCGCATCGCGAGCCGCGTCCCGCATCTCGGGGACCTCAAGCCCTTCGGCCGGTACGTCATGAACGACGTCGACCGCATCGGCGGCGTCCCCGTCGTCATGAAGGCCCTGCTCGACGCCGGGCTCCTGCACGGCGATGCGCTCACCGTCACCGGGCGGACCGTGGCCGAGAACCTCGCCGACCTCGACCCGCCCGACCCCGACGGGAAGATCCTGCGGGCGCTCGGCGACCCGATCCACAGGACGGGCGGCATCACGATCCTGCACGGCTCCCTCGCACCCGAAGGCGCCGTCGTGAAGTCGGCCGGCTTCGACGAGGACGTGTTCGAGGGCACGGCCCGCGTCTTCGAGCGCGAACGCGCGGCCCTGGACGCGCTGGAGGACGGCACCATCACGGCCGGAGACGTCGTCGTCATCCGCTACGAGGGCCCGAAGGGCGGGCCGGGCATGCGCGAGATGCTCGCCATCACGGGCGCGATCAAGGGCGCGGGCCTCGGCAAGACCGTCCTGCTGATCACCGACGGCCGCTTCTCCGGCGGCACGACGGGCCTCTGCGTAGGCCACATCGCCCCCGAGGCCGTCGACGCGGGCCCGATCGCCTTCGTCCACGACGGCGACCGCATCCGCCTGGACGTGAAGGCCAAGCGACTCGACATCCTCGTAGACGCCACCGAACTCGCCGCCCGGCGAACACCGGACTGGGCCCCCGCCCCGCACCCGTACACCCGGGGCGTACTGGCGAAGTACACAAAGCTCGTCCAGTCAGCCTCCAAGGGCGCCGTCCTGGAGTAGCGAGATACCGGTGCAGGAGTCACGGGCGTCCTGACGCCGGAGCGAGGTAGAGCCGCGGTCCGGTGGCTGCCACGGGGACGCGCTGCCAGCGTCCGGGGAGGTCAGGGCGCTCGTCGAGGGCCAGCGCCACCCGTAGCCCCTGGCCTTGCAGCCTTCCGACGTTGGCGGGGGTGAGCGCGGCGGACGCGTCGCGGTCACCGAGGCCGTCGCGCATGTCCGCTCCCCGGCACCGGCGCAGGAAGGCGATCTGCGGCGCGAACCTGCCGAGCACGGCGCAGTTCCCGCCGACACCGCGAACGGCCAGGGCGTCGGCGGCCTCCTCAGGCCAGGACAGGGCCACCTCGGCGCGATCCGCGACCCGGTCGGCCTTGGCGACCTGCAGCCCCGAGTGCACGAGGACCGCCACCGTCACACCGGCGGCCAAGACCCGACCAGCACGCCGTCTTCGCGCCCCGCGCACGATCGCGGTGAGCCCCACACCGGCCGGCAACGACAGCAGGGCGAACACCGGAAGCAGGTAACGCGGCACAGCGAGGTCGGTCAGCACGAAATAGGCGCCGCCGAAGACGACGACCGTCCCGACGCAGACCAGCAGGGCACGGCGAGCCTCACCTCTGGCCGCCCACAACCCCGCGCCCGCCAGCGCGAGGCCGCCGGCCCACCACAGCATCGTGGCGACCCCGACCACGCCGCAGTCCACCGTCGTGGGCGGGCACGACTCCCGCCCGTCCACCGTCGCCAGGTAGCGCGGCAGGACGAAATGCAGCCCGCTCCCGCCGCCGAGCGACTGGACCGCCTCCAGCCGGGCCGCCGGGTCGCCGAACCGGACGAACGACTCGACCACCCATACGCCCCACCCGGC